>NZ_JCAMRN010000017.1:0-75956 GCF_059620965.1 Geobacter sp. PheSNFMC | reverse complement strand
GGTCCGGGGGCTCGTTGCCGAGTCGCCGGCCGCGGGGCAGGCCGTGGAGCTCCACGCGGCGGAGGTGACCGTGATCGGCAGCGCCGACGAACAATATCCCCTGCAGAAAAAGCGCCACACCTTCGAGTACCTGCGGACCATTGCCCACCTGCGTCCCCGCTCCAACACCTTTGGCGCGGTGTTCCGCATCCGCTCGTCGCTGGCCCAGGCGGTCCACCGCTTCTTTGCCGAGCGGGGCTTTCTCTACGTCCATACCCCCATCATCACCACCAGTGACTGCGAAGGGGCGGGCGAACTGTTCCGGGTCACCACGCTCGATCCGTCGGCCCCACCCATGGCAGACGGCGCGGTCGATTTCAGCCAGGATTTCTTCGCGGCCCAGGCGGGCCTCACCGTCAGCGGTCAGCTTGAGGGCGAGCTCTTTGCCCAGGCTTTTTCCGACATCTACACCTTCGGACCTACCTTCAGGGCTGAAAATTCCAACACTCCCCGCCATGCCGCCGAATTCTGGATGATCGAGCCTGAAATGGCCTTTGCCGACCTGAGGGACGATGCCGCGCTGGCCGAGGATTTCTTCCGGTACCTGTGTCGCCACGTACTGGCCAACTGCGCCGAGGACATGGCCTTTTTCAACGAGCACGTGGACCGGGGGCTGCTCGCCCGGGTAAGGCAGGTTGCCGGTTCGTCCTTTGCCATGATGGAGTACGGCGAGGCCATCGAGCACCTGAAGCGGGCAGCAGTCCCCTTCGAGTACCCGGTCGAGTGGGGGCTCGACCTCCAGACCGAGCATGAGCGTTACCTGACTGAGCAGGTGGTGGGCGGGCCGGTCTTCGTGGTCAACTATCCCCGGGAGATCAAGGCATTCTACATGCGCCTGAATGACGACGGCAGAACCGTGGCAGCCATGGATCTGCTGGTGCCCAAGGTGGGCGAAATCATCGGCGGCAGCCAGCGTGAGGAGCGGTGCGATCTTCTGGAAATCCGCATGCGCGAGAGCGGCATCGCTCCCGAGAGCCTCTGGTGGTACCTGGACTCCCGCCGCTGGGGCTCCACCCCCCATGCCGGCTTCGGCCTCGGTTTCGAGCGGCTCATCATGTACCTGACCGGAATGGAGAATATCCGCGACGTGATCCCGTTCCCCCGTACCCCTCGTCACGCGGAGTTTTAAGGATTCCGGCACCTCACTTTCCGGAGCATGCACCATGTTCGTTCATTCGCTCTGCCTCCATCTCCACCTGCCGAGCCATTCCCTCAAGGGGAAGCGGGGGATCGTCAAGAGCATCCTGGCCCGGGCGCGGCAGGATTTCAACGTGTCCACCGCCGAGGTGGACCTCCAGGACGTCCCGGACGAGTCGGTGCTCGCCTTCGCAACGGTCACGGCCGACCGGTCTCCCGGCCGGCATCTTCTGGAACGCCTGGAGGACCGTATCGCCGAGGAGCGCCCCGACGTGACCATTGTCGCGGCCGAGTTCGAGGAGCGTTGACCCAATCGGACGGCCCGTTGATGTGGAGCAGACAAAAAAGATCATATTTATCTTTTTTGGTTGACCTTTTCCGGAATCATGGTAAGGTTGAGACCATGCCCGGCGGCATGTGATCCAATCAAGACCTGTCAAGGAGGAAGCAACCATGGCCTATGAAGCAAAAGACTATTCGAAACTGATCGGGATGGCGGGATTCAGCGAGGCTCTCCTGAAGAACCATTTCACCCTCTACCAGGGGTATGTGACCAATACGAACAAGGTTCTCGACATCCTCGCCAAGATGCTCGCCGACGGTGCCACTGCCACTCCCGAGTATGCAGAGCTGAAGCGGCGCTTGGGATGGGAGTTCAACGGCATGCGGCTCCACGAGATCTATTTCGAGAACCTCGGGGGCAATGGCTCCATCGACCAAGCCGGCAAACTGGCCGCGAAGATCGCCGCCGACTTCGGCAGCTATGAGGCGTGGGAGAAGGATTTCCGGGCCACCGGCGCCATGAGGGGCATCGGCTGGGCGGTGCTCTACCAGGATTCGGCCACCGGCAAGCTCATCAACTTCTGGGTCAATGAGCACGACGTTGCCCATCCCGCCGGCTGTACCCCCATCCTGATCATGGATGTCTTCGAGCATGCGTTCATGCTCGACTACGGCCTCAAGCGTCCCGACTACATCGAGGCATTCTTCAAGAACATCGACTGGAAGGCTGCCGAGGCCCGGTTGAAGTAACATTCGTTCAGACCCGACAGAGGGGGCGCTCACGGCGCCCCCTTTTTTCTTCATGCGACAGGGAGCGTGCCGCCCCGCCGTGGCGGGGCCACAGGAGGTGACAGCCATGAAAGGACTCATCATCAGTGCCGACCAGTTCGAGGATTCGGAACTTCTCGTCCCCTACTACCGGCTTCTGGAAGAGGGGATTGCGGCCCGGATCGCGGCCCCGGTCCGGGGGACCATCACGGGCAAGCACGGCTATGGGGTGACGGCTGACCTGGCGCTTGCCGAGGTTGCTGCCGACGACTACACCATCCTCATCCTGCCGGGGGGAAAGGCTCCCGCTGCCGTGAGGCGGGAGCCGGCGGCCCTGGAGATCTGCCGGAGTTTCTTTGCCCATGCCAAGCCGGTGGCCGCCATCTGTCACGGTCCCCAGACGCTGGTCAGTGCCGGGCTCCTGTCGGGCAGGCGCGCCACCTGCTACCAGTCGGTGGCCGATGAGCTGCGCAGCGCGGGCGCCCTCTACGAGGACAGTGAAGTGGTGGTGGACGGCAATCTGATCACCTCCCGTGAGCCGGCGGATCTCCCGGCGTTCATGCGGGAGATCATGAAAAAGCTGAAGGGATAGGGGCGTAGCGACATGAAGCGACTGCTCCCGGTTGTCATGGTCTTTTGCATGGGCGTGGTGCCGGCCCTGGGTAACGGTGCGGGTGAAACGGTGGAATTCCGCGCAACCATCGGAGACGATGGCGTGCAGCGGGTGCGGATAGTCGGGGGCGAGTACTACTACCGGCCCAACCATATCATCGTCAAGGTGAATGTGCCGGTGGAGATCACGGCGGTCAACGACTCCCGCTTCGTTCCCCACGACCTGATCGTAAAGGCCCCGGAAGCGGGTATGGATTTTCGCATCGACCTGAAAAAGGAGGCGCAGATGGTCCGCTTCACGCCCACCAAGGTCGGGGTCTATCCCATGTACTGCGATAAGAAGCTTCTCTTCTTCGCCAGCCATCGTGAAAAGGGAATGGAAGGAGTGATCGAGGTGGTTGAGTAGATTGCCGACCGGTGGTATGGTGATGCGACGCGCCGGCCCCGCGCCCGGCAGCCACTTTCTCCGTCCGGAGCCAATGCCATGGGTCATGAGGATCTGCAGAAGCTGAAAATCGACAAGGGAGCGGCATTCCGGCCCGCGGCCCGGCGCAGGCCCCTCTACTGGATCGCGGCGGCCGTTGCCCTTGCGCTGCTGCTGGTCCTGTTCGCCACCGGCGTTCTCACGCCGGCCGTGACCGTTGAAACCGGCACCGTGACCCAGGTTTACCCGTCCCAGACCTTTACCCTGCTTAACGCCAGCGGATACGTAGTGGCCCAGCGCAAGGCGGCCGTGGCTGCGAAGCTCACTGGCCGGCTGGTCTGGCTCGGCGTGGAGGAGGGGAGCAGGGTCCGCAAAGGAGATGTGCTGGCCCGGCTGGAGAGCGACGATGCCGCTGCCGGCCGGGACCAGGCGGCCGCCAACCTGGGCACGGCCCGGGCGAGCCTGGATCAGGCCCGGGCCGAGCTGACCGATGCCAGCCAGGCATACGAGCGGCAGAAGCAGCTCGTGCGCGAGGGAATCGTGGCAAAGGCCGACTTTGACGCGGCAGAGGCCCGCTTCCTCCGGGCCCGGGCCGCGGTGACCGCCGCCGAATCGTCCATCCGGGCCGCCTCGGCTGCCCTGCGGGGGGCGGAGGTGAACCTGGAATATTCCCTCATCCGCGCTCCCTTCGATGCCGTGGTTCTGACCAAGAATGCGGATGTGGGCGACATCGTCACCCCCATCGGGGCCGCGGCCGACGCCAAGGCCGCCGTGGTCAGCATCGCCGACCTGGCATCGCTCCAGGTGGAGGCGGACGTCTCGGAATCCAACCTGGCCAAGGTCAAGGAGGGACAGCCGTGCGAGATCCAGCTCGACTCCCTGCCGGATGAGCGCTTCCGGGGCTTCGTCCACATGATCGTCCCCACGGCTGATCGCTCCAAAGCGACAGTCCTGGTGAAGGTCCGCTTTGAGAAACTTGATCCCCGTATCCTCCCCGAGATGAGCGCCAAAGTGGCATTTCTGGAACGGCCCGTGGCCGCGGGGGAAGAGAAGCCGAAGACCGCCGTGAATCCCGCCGCTGTGGCCGATCGGGACGGCCGCACGGTCCTCTTCGTCCTGAAGGGGGACCGGGTGACCGCCGTGCCCGTGACCCTCGGCGCCCGCCAGGGAGACATGGTGGAGGTTGTCTCCGGCGCCAAGGCCGGGGACAGGATTGTTGTCAAGCCCCTGGACAAGCTCAAGGACGGCGCCCGCGTCAAAACGGCGGAAAAGTAGATGAGCGAAGCGCGGGAACCCATCGTCGCCATCCGCAATCTTTCCAAGTCCTACCGCCGGGGGGCGCAACTGATCCCGGTACTCCAGGACATTACCCTGGACATCGCGGCCGGGGAGTTCCTGGCGCTCATGGGACCGTCCGGTTCGGGGAAGAGCACGCTCCTGAACCTGGTTGCGGGGATCGACAAGGCCGACGCGGGGACCATCACCATCGGCGGCGTGGAGATCACGACCCTCTCCGAGGCCGCACTGGCCTCCTGGCGGGCCGCGCACGTGGGGTTCATCTTCCAGTTCTACAACCTGATTCCGGTGCTGACGGCCTTCGAGAACGTGGAGTTGCCGCTGCTTCTCACGGGGCTTTCCCGACGGCAGCGGCGCGAGCACGTGGCAACCGTCCTCTCGCTGGTGGGGCTCGCCGACCGGATGGATCACTATCCCTCCCAGCTCTCGGGGGGGCAGCAGCAGCGGGTGGCCATCGCCCGGGCCATGGTGACCGATCCGGACATCCTCGTGGCCGACGAGCCCACCGGCGACCTGGACCGGGTTTCGGCGGGAGAGGTGCTGACCCTCATGGAACGCCTGGTGTCAGGGTTCGGCAAGACCATCATCATGGTTACCCACGATCCCCGGGCCGCAGAGCAGGCCCACCGGCTCCTCCACCTGGAGAAGGGTGAACTGACCGACGGGGCCGGCTAGCCGATGTTCATCATCAAGCTCCTCATCCGCAACGCCTTTCGCCACAAGCTCCGGACCGGGCTTACCATCGTGGGGGTTGCCATCGCCATTGTGGCCTTCGGCCTGTTGCGGACCCTGGTGGACCTCTGGTACGCGGGGGTTGAGGCGTCCTCTGCCTCCCGTCTCATTACGCGCAACTCCATCTCTCTCGTTTTCCCCCTCCCCATTTCCTACAAGGACCGGATCCGCCAGGTGCCGGGGGTTCGCGACGTGTCCTGGGGCAACTGGTTCGGCGGCATCTACAAGGAAGAGAAGAATTTTTTCCCCAGTTTTGCCGTGGAGCCACGCAGTTTCCTGGCCATGTACCCGGAGTACCGGGTCGACCCCGTGGAGATGAAGTCCTTCCTCCTGGACCGGAAGGGAGCCATGGTGGGAGCCAAGACCGCCGAGCGTTTCGGCTGGAAGGTGGGGGATCAGGTGACGCTCCGGGGGACCATCTTCCCCGGACAGTGGGAATTCGTTGTCCGGGGCATCTACCATGGGGCAGCCAAGAGCACCGATGAGACCCAGTTCTTCTTCCACTGGGACTACCTGAACGAGGTCATACGGCGGACGGTACCCCGGCGGGCCGATCAGGCGGGGTATTACATCATCGAGCTGAAAAAGCCTGATCAGGCGGCGGAGGTCTCCCTGGCCGTGGATGCCACCTTCAGGAATTCCCTGGCCGAGACCCTGACCGAGACGGAACGGGCATTCCAGATGAGCTTCGTGTCCATGACCGAGGCCATCGTCATCGCCATTCAGATCGTTTCCTACGTGGTAATCGTCATCATCATGGTCGTGGCGGCAAACACCATGGCCATGACGGCCCGGGAGCGGATTCCCGAGTACGCCACCCTCAAGACCCTCGGTTTCGGCGGATTCCACATCGCGGGAGTGATCTTCGGCGAATCGCTCGTCATCGCCATGGCGGGCGGAGTGACCGGGGTGATTCTCACCTTTCCCGCGGCCCGCTGGATCGAAACCGAGCTGTCCCAGTTTTTTCCCGTGTTCACGGTGGCGCCGTCCACCATCTGCATGGACCTGGCGGCAGCCTTCATCGTGGGGGCGGTGGCCGGCATCTTCCCCACCTGGCGCGGGGTGACCATCCGTATCGCCGAGGGTCTCAGGAGAATCGGATAGTGGGAATCCCTTACTCTTACAGCCTGCGCAATCTCTGGACCCGGCGCCTCACTACCGTGCTGACGGCATCGGGCATGGCGCTGGTGGTCTTCGTGTTCGCGGCGACTCTCATGCTCTCCGAGGGCCTGCGCAAGACCCTGGTGGACACCGGCTCGTGGGACAACGTGGTGGTGATCCGCAAGTCCGCCCAGACGGAGGTTCAGAGCGGGGTTGACCGCTCCCAGGCGGCCATCGTGGAAACCCAGCCCGAGGTGGCCATGGCGGAGGGGCAGCGACTGGTGGCCAAGGAACTTGTGGTGCTCATCAGCCTGCCGAAACGGGGCACGGGAAAGCCGTCCAACGTGGTGATCCGGGGCATCGGCGCGCCCTCGCTCCTGCTGAGACCCCAGGTGAAGCTTAGGGAGGGTCGGATGCCCCGGCCCGGCTCGGCGGAGATCATCGCCGGGGCGAGCATTGCCAAGCGGTTCCAGGGGGGAGGGATCGGCGAAACCCTGCGCTTCGGCATGCGGGATTGGACCGTGGTGGGTATCTTCGATGCCGGCAACACGGGTTTTTCCTCGGAGATATGGGGGGACGTGGATCAGTTGATGCAAGCCTTCCGGCGCCCGGTCTACTCGTCGGTCATCTTCAAACTCAGGGATGCCGCCGAGTTCGATCGCGTCAAGGCCAGGTTGGAGGCGGACCCGCGCCTCACCGTGGAGGCGAAGCGCGAGATCCGCTTCTATGCCGACCAGTCGGAAGCCATGGCCACGTTCCTGAACATCCTGGGTGTGACCCTCACGGTAATTTTTTCACTGGGCGCGGTCATCGGCGCCATGATCACCATGTATGCCGCCGTGGCCAACCGGATCACCGAGATCGGTACGTTGCGCGCCCTCGGTTTCCAGCGGCGGAGCATTCTGGGGGCGTTCATCCTGGAGGCGCTGTTTCTGGGACTTCTGGGCGGGGTGGTGGGGATCTTTTTCGCCTCGTTCATGCAACTGGTGACCATCTCAACCATGAACTGGCAGACCTTTTCGGAGCTGGCGTTCAGCTTTACCCTTACCCCCCGCATCATCGGCGCGTCGCTGGTGTTTTCCCTGGTCATGGGGTTCGTGGGGGGGCTGCTCCCGGCGTTCCGGGCAGCGCGGATGAACATCGTGGACGCCCTGCGGGCGAGCTGAAAGGGGGCTCAGAGGCCGAGCCGCGTCCGCGCGTCGAGCAGATAGGCCCTGACCGCGCCGGAGCTCTCCAGGGCCAGGACTTCCCGCGCCACTTCTTCGGCCATGGTGCTGGAAAGGGCGCGGATGGTCTGTTTCACCACCGGGATGGAGGGGGCCGAGAGGCTGAATTCCCTGATGCCCATGCCGAACAGGAGCACTGCATTGATGGGGTCGGCCGCCATCTCGCCGCAGATGGAAACCGGCTTGCCCGCAGCCGTTGCCGTGTCGACCACGCGCTTGATGGAGTGGAGCACCGCCGGCTGGTAGGGATCGTAGTAGCGGCTCACCTTGGGATTGTTCCGGTCGGCCGCCATGGTGTACTGGATCAGGTCGTTAGTGCCGATGCTGAAGAAATCCACCTCCCGGATCAGGATGTGGGCCGTCTGCACCGCGGCCGGCAGTTCCACCATGATGCCCAGCTCGAGGTTCTGGTCGAAGGGCACCCCCTCGCGGCTAAGCTCGCTACGCACCTCGTTCATGATCTTTTTGATCTGCCAGATCTCGCCGATGCTCGACACCATGGGGAACATGAGCTTGATTTTCCCGTGGGCCGATGCCAGCAGGATCCCTGCCAACTGGACCCGGAAGATATCCTCCCGCTCCAGGGATACGCGGATGGAGCGCCATCCCATGAACGGATTGTCTTCCTTGGGCATGGGGAAATAGGGGAGGGTCTTGTCGCCGCCGATGTCCAGGGTCCGGATGGTGACCGGATTGGGCGAGAACCCCTCCAGGACGCGTCGGTAGAGGCTGAACAGGGCGTCCCGGGAGGGAAAGGCCGAACGGGTCATGTAGGGGAACTCGGTCCGGTAGAGTCCGACCCCTTCGGCGCCGTTGGCCTGGGCGATCCTGATGTCGCTCAGCAGGCCGATGTTGGCCCGCAGCCAGACCTGTTCGCCGTCCAGGGTCACTGCGGGCACGTCCCGCAGTTCTTCCAGCTCGCGCAGTCTGACGCTGAAGTCGGCCTCCAGCCGTGCATACTCCTCTTTGACCTTGGCGCTGGGGTTGATGTAGACATGCCCCGAGCTGCCGTCCACGATCACCTCATCCTTGAGCCCGAGGTTCTGCAACGCTCCGCCCACCCCCACCACCGCCGGGATGCCGAGGGACTTGGCCATGATCGCCGCATGGGAGTTCACGTCCCCTCTTTCGGTCACAATGCCGAGAATCTTGTCGTGGTCAAGGGTGGCCATGTCGGAGGGGAGTATTTCGCGGGCCACGATGATGCGCCGTTCCCGGAGCTTGGGAACGGGCTTGCACGAGCCGTCCAGGCACGAGATGATCCTGCGGCGGATGTCTTCCATGTCGGCGGAGCGTTCCCGGAGGTAGGGGTCTTCCATCTGGGAAAAGGCGTTCACGTAGTGGGCAACCGCCTCGTTCACCGACCGCACCGCGCCGTAATCCTGCTCGATAAAATCCATGACCCGGGCGATGAAACCCCGATCCTCCAGGATCATCAGGTGGGTGTGGAAGATGGCGGCATCCTCTTTGGAGAGGGTCTCGGCCACCCGCTTCTCCATATAGATCGTTTCGATCCGGGCCTTTTCCAGGGCCATGAGAAAGCGGCGGCGCTCCTCGCTGGTGGGACGCACCGTGGCCACTTCCATGCCGTCGGCCACCGAATGATCGATGACCGCCACCTTGCCCACGGAGAAACCCGAGGAAACGGGAGTCCCCATCAGGTGCAGCGAGCGGCGCTCCCTGCCGCGGGCCTTGCGTGTCTTTCCCGTTGGCGCGCCGATGGATTTGAGTTTTTCCAGCTCCCGCTCCAGTCGGTCCCGCTCTTCCTCATTGCGGCGGATGGAGTCCAGGAGCTTGGCGTTGATGACAATGCTCGTGATCTGGTAGGCAATGGTGGAGAGTGTGCTGACCTCTTCCTGGTGGAAGGTCCGCTGCTCCCTGGTCTGGATGACGATTACGCCGATGGGGGTCCCCCGATGGAGCAAGGGCATGCCGAGGAATGAGTTGAAGCGCTCCTCCTTGGTCTCGGGAAAATACTTGTAGCGGGGGTGAAGGGGGGCATTGTCGGTGGCGACGATCCCCTCTTGCTGCACCACGAGCCCCGAGAGCCCCTCGGAGATCTTCATGGTGATCCGTCCCACGGAGCTCTTGGAGAGTCCGCGGGTCGCGGCCAGGCGCAGGGTTTCGCCGTCCTGCTCCAGCAGGTAGATGGAGCAGACGTCGGTGCCGATCCGCTTGGCAACCATCTGCACGATGTTGTCCAGGGTTTCCTGGAGATCGTGGGAATGGAGGATGAGGGCGCTTATGTCCTCCAGAATGCGCAGTCCGGTCGCTTCGAGTCGTTCGTCGGCCATGGTGTGCAGTGCCCTCGACGTAAAGTCCGCTCATTATATTCCATGAACGACCCGAAAGGAAAGCACGTTTAACGCCCCGGAACCCGGAAATGGGCTGAAAGGTGGCAACGTTCGATTCTTTCTGCTATAGTGTGCCGCGACGTATGACGCTATCCGGGGGGTGAGAGCATGACCGAAACGAACAATGAACTGCTGGCAAAAGGGATCAGCCTTGCCGAAGGGGGCGATTTCGCCGCTGCCGAAGCGCTGTTCAGGACCTGTGTGGAAAGGGCTCCCGATGACCCCGAAGGCTACTTTTACCTGGGAGAGGCCCTTATGGAAGAGGGCAAGCTCACAGAAGCCCGCCAGCAGTACGAGAAGGGGCTCGCCCTGGCCCCGGAAGACGTGGATGCCCAGATCGCCCTTGGCGACATCTGTCTGGAGTTGGGAGAGCACGAGGCCGCCCTGGCCGCCTACCGGCGCGCTGTGGAACTCGACCCCCGCAACGCCGACGGCCATGTCAACATCGGCCTCGTCTACAACGCCCTGGAAGAGACCAGCAAGGCGATCGAGTCGTTTGAAAAGGCCCTGGAGATCGATCCGGCCAATGTCTTCGCGTACAATGGCCTGGGTGATGCCTGGTACGGGCTCGGTGAGCGGGAAAAGTCCATAGACGCCTTCCGCAAGGGGATCGAGCTCGATCCAACCGATGCGGCGGCCCATTTCAACCTGGGCGAGCTCTACTACGATCTCGGCGAGATCGAGGAGGCCGAGAAGGAGTGCCTCGAAGCGGTCAGGCTCGATCCCGACTTCACCATGTCCTATCTCACCCTCGGCAGCCTCTGCATGGACGACGAGCGGGTAAAGGACGCCATCAGGTATCTGGAGCTCTATCTGAAAAAGGAGAAATCTCCCCAGGCCCGCGAGACCGTGGACGAGGTCAAGGCCGTGCTGGAGGGGCTGCGGGCCGAGGTGGCCGGCAAACCCTGATTTTTTGCCATTCCTTCTTTGAATCGCCGCAATGTGCGGTACCATTTAAGTAGCGATGAATGAACGAAAGGAGGGATCAGGTCATGTCGGAAGAAAAGAACAACACCGTGGTGGTCGGAGCGCTCATGCTCATTGCGGGAGGCATCCTGGGTGCGGGAGCGGCGCTTCTCTTTGCTCCCCAATCGGGCAAGAAGACCCGCCGGGATATCAAAAAGTACGTTCGGCGCGCCAGGAACGAGGCCGAGGAGATGGTGGAGGATTTCACCGACAAGGTTTCGGACGTGGTCGATTCCCTGAATGACCGGACCCAGGAGATTCTGGAGCGGGGTAAGGACATTACCCAGGACGTGAAGAAAGACCTGCTCAAGGCGTTTGAGGATGGCAAGGATCGCCTGGAGAAGGAGCGGACCCGGCTGGCGAAGATGCTGGGTTGAGCCGGCGCGTACTCATGCGGTAAAGAGGCGGGACGAGATCCCGTCTCTTTTTTTCATTTCTCCGCCAGCACGATATCCCCGTACCAGGCGGTCGCTTCACCGCCGGTGTTGTCGGAATCGGTCATGAGCGCCACCCCCTCCGCCCTCGGTGGCTCCTCGCCGAAGAGCCTCACGTAGTCCTCATAGACGTTCCTCTCCTCTGAAAGCCATTTCCCCGCGCCGGCGCCGCCGCTTTCCACCGCCACCATCATCACGTTCCGTGGGGCGAAGGGGTTCGGAGTCGAGGCTCCCTTGGGAAGCCGGTTTGCCCAGATGTAGTTGATCGCCCTCGTTTGCCAGAAGAAGGTGCCGGGAAAAATTACATAGACCCGCGCCGCGTAGTCGTCTCCTCCCTTGACTCCTTCATCCCCCCTGGTCAGCGTGCCGGCGACCTTCCACGACCAGCGCAGCCACGGCTGTGCCTTCGGGTCGAAACTCATCGTTCTGACCAGTCCCGACGCCGAGCCCCGGCTCTGCGCCTTCAGGACAGTCCGCTCTCCATCCTTCACCAGCGAGTAGGTCGTTTTTCTTTTTCCCCGGAACGTCTGCTCTTGCCAGCCGGTCAGGTCTCCGGCACTGAAACGGCCCACCGTCATGGCGGCCGCGGTGTCGGCAAGGGTCAGCAGCAGGGCTGTGGCGACGATTCTTCCCATGGCGTTCCTCCCGTGAGAGCCAGTGTAGCAGGTCAGGCAGCGGGGCGAAAGATCCGCCGCGCCATAAACTCACCATCGGCGGTTGCCGTTCGCTCCGGTCTGGTAGACTTGTCACTGGGCAGGCGGCATGATCTTCACGACGGCATGTGGCCGAAACGGGAGCGAAAACCAATGGGCAATGAAAGGCGGCACCACGATGAACAGCGGATCGAACGCATCTTTTCGGCGGACCGGCGGACGCTTCCGCCAGACGGCGGTCCATACTTCAACCGGCTCATCTTTGCCACGAGCCCCTATCTCCTTCAGCACGCCGACAACCCGGTGGAGTGGTATCCCTGGGGGGAGGAGGCCTTTGCGCGGGCACGGGCCGAGGACCGTCCGGTTTTCCTTTCCATCGGCTACGCCACCTGCCACTGGTGCCACGTCATGGCGGCCGAGTCCTTCGACGATGCCGAGATTGCCGCGGTCCTGAACCGGGAGTACGTGCCGGTGAAGGTCGACCGGGAGGAGCGCCCCGATATCGACGATACCTACATGCGCGTCGCGCAGATGATGAACGGCAGCGGCGGCTGGCCCCTCACCATCATCATGACCCCCGACCGGCAACCTTTCTTTGCCGCCACCTATATTCCCCGGCGCTCCCGGGGCGGCATGCCGGGGCTGATCGATCTCCTGGAAAAGATTGCCGATGTCTGGCGGCAGCGGCGGGACGTGATCAGGCAGAACTGTTCCGCCATCATGGATGCCCTGGTGCGGTTCAACTCCGTCCGCCCAGCCGCCGCCGAGGATGAGGCGCCGCTCCACGGTGCGCGACGGCAGTTGGCGGATATCTATGACGGCGAGTCCGGCGGCTTCGGCGGTGCGCCCAAGTTTCCCATGGCCCTGAACCTCTCCTTTCTCCTGCGCTATGGCCAGCGATACGGCGACGGCGAGGCCGTGGCCATGGCCACGGATACCCTCACCGCCATGGCGCAGGGAGGCATCCGGGATCACCTGGGCGGCGGTTTTCACCGCTACACCGTGGATGGCCGCTGGCTCGTGCCGCATTTCGAGAAAATGCTCTACGACCAGGCCCTCTGCACCCTTGCGCTGGTCGAGGCCGCACAGGTTACGGGGAACAGTGCCTTCAGGGATCTGGCACAGGAAACCTGCAGCTTTGTCCTGCGGGAGCTCTCCGCGCCGGCCGGGGGCTTCTACTCGGCTCTGGATGCCGATTCCGAGGGAAGGGAGGGGGCCTGTTACCTCTGGACTCCCGCCCAGGTGCGGGAGGTCCTCGGGGCGGCAGACGGCGAATTGTTCTGTCGCCTCTATGATGTTACCGAGCAGGGAAATTTCGAGGGGGCGAACGTGCTCCACCTTCCCCGAGCCCCCGGTGCCTTTGCCCGAATCGAGGGAGTTGATCCCCACGACCTGTGGGAGCGGAGCGACCGCTGGCGCGCCCTGCTTCTGGAGGCGCGGGAGCGGCGGCCGCGCCCCTTCCGCGACGAGAAGATCATAACCGGCTGGAACGGACTCATGGTTGCGGCCCTGGCCCGCACGTTCCTGATCTGCGGCGATGAGCGTCTGCTGGAGGGCGCCGAACGCGCGGTGCGGCGTGTGAGTATTGATCTCCGTACGCCGGCAGGACGGCTGGTGCGCAGTTGTCATCGGGGCGAGGCGAGCGGTCCCGGTTTCCTGGAGGACTATGCATTTTTCATTCGCGGCCTCCTTGAACTGCACGAAGCCACCCTCGACCCCCGGCATCTGGCCCTGGCACGCTCGCTGACCCACGACATGCTCCGGCTTTTCGGCGACAACGGGGGAGGGCTCTTTGATACGGGGAGCGATGCGGAAACGATCCTCGTGCGGGGCAAGGACGCGCTGGACGGCGCCATTCCTTCGGGCAACGCCATGGCTGCCTCGGTTCTGATCCGCCTCGGCAGGATAACCGGTCACGGCGTATTCGAGGAGGCAGGGCGCGGCATCATCCGGGCGTTTCTGGACGGAGCAACCCGACAGCCCGCAGCACACATCCATCTCCTCTGCGCCCTGGGCGAACTCCTGACCGACCCGTTCGAGGTCGTGATCGCCGCGGCGACCAGGCCGCATGCCGTGCGGGAACTGCTCCGGATCCTCGGTGGCCGCCTGATTCCCGGACTGGTCCTGAGGGAGCGGGAAGAGGATGCGCCGGCCAGGGGGGAGGGCGGAAGCAGGGGCATCGCCCGTGTCTGCGCGGCCGGTGCCTGTCTGCCGCCGGTCACGGAGCCCGAAGGGTTGGAGGATATCCTGGGCCGGCACGTCATCCGGCCGTCGGGACAGAGGTGAAACGCTGAAAAAGTTCCCAAAGACCCGGCGACTGTGGTACATACCTCCCCTGATCACATTCTCCAGGGGAGCCCATGTCTGAAAAGAAGCAGATAGCCCGGGCCGCCGGCGTCCTCGGCCTGGCAACCATCATCTCCCGCATCATGGGGATGGTGCGCGACATGGCCGTTTCCCGGTTCTTCGGCGCCGGCCTCCAGACCGACGCCTTTTTCGCCGCCTTTCAGATTCCCAATATGCTGCGCCGGTTTTTCGCCGAGGGGGCCCTCACGTCGGCATTCGTGCCGACCTTCTCCGAGTGGCACTCCCAGCGAAGCCCCGAGGAGGCGCGCGAGCTCGCCAACGTCTGCTTCACGCTTCTCACCATTGTCATGGCGGGCGTGACTCTGGCGGGGATCCTGCTCGCCCCCGGCATCGTCTCGGTCATGTTTCCCGGGTTCAGGGCCGATCCGGCCAAGTTCGGGCTCACGGTCTTTCTCAACCGGCTCATGTTTCCGTATATTTTCTTCATTAGCCTGCTGGCGCTCTGCATGGGGATACTCAATACGGTTCGCCACTTTTTCACCCCGGCCATCTCCACCGTGTTCCTGAACGTTTCCATGATTCTCTGTGCCTGGCTGCTTCGCGATCGGTTCGCGGTGCCGATCACCGCCCTGGCCGTGGGGGTCCTGCTGGGGGGGGTCCTTCAGCTTCTCCTTCAACTGCCGGTGCTCTACCGCAAGGGATTCCCGCTCCGCGTCCGTTTCGATCTCCACCATCCCGCGGTACGGCGCATCGCCCTTCTCATGGGACCGTCGGTTTTCGGGGTTGGGGTCTACTACCTGAACATCACCGTGGGCAATATCCTTGCCTCGCTCCTTCCCGAGGGAAGCGTCTCGTACCTCTACTACGCCCAGCGGCTGTTCGAGTTTCCCCAGGGGATCTTCACCGTCTCCGTGGCCCAGGCGGTCCTGCCCTCCCTGAGCCGGCAGGCGGCGGCCGGCGACATGGATGCCTTCCGGGAATCTCTCGTTTTCGGCCTGCGGCTCACCCTGTTCGTCACCATTCCGGCCACGGTGGGCCTCATGGTCTGCGCCACCCCCATCTTCAGCCTCCTTTTCATGGGGGGGGAGTTCGACTATGCCCAGGCCGCCAATGCGGGAATCGCCCTGTTCTACTACGCCCTTGGGCTTTCGCTCGTGGCCCTGGTGCGGGTTCTGGTCCCCGCGTTTTACGCTCTCAAGGATACGAGGACGCCGGTCATGGTCGCTTTTGTCGCCTTCATCATGAACGCCATCGCCAGCCTCATCCTCATGAAGCCCCTCGCCCACGGCGGACTGGCCCTGGCTTCTTCCCTGTCCGCCCTTGCCAACATGGGGCTCCTTCTGGTCCTCCTGCGGCGGAAAATCGGTCCCTTCGGCGGCAGGGCCCTGGTCCGTTCAGGCATGAAGGTGCTTGCGGCATCCCTGCCCATGGCGCTGGCGGTCCGCTGGATGGTGGCGCTTATCGACTGGTCACTGCCGGGGGAAAAGATGCTCAAGGGAGTAGTTCTGCTCGGTGCCGTGGGCGTGGGCGTCGTGTTGTTTCTTGCAGCCGCCTCGTTGCTCCGCAGCGAAGAGACGCGCGAACTGGCGGCACACCTTAGAAGGAGGTTCGCTCGATGACGGGAACAGCGGCGCGCAACGAGGTGTATGTGTCCTTTTTCGAGGCGCCGGTGGGAGTCGGTGCCGTGGTGGCGGGCAGGAGGGGACTCAGGGAGGTGTTCCTCCCCTTCAGGGTCGCCACGCGGGAGGATATGGCCGCAACCGTCCGCAGCCGCTACCCCCGCCTGGCAGGCGAAAATTCCCTCGGCCGCGAGGCGGCTCGTCAGCTTGTTGCGTACTTTGCAGGCGAGGCGGTTGAGTTCACGGTTCCTCTCGACGAGGAGCACGTTACGCCGTTTCGGAAAAAGGTGTACGAGATCGTACGCGGCATAGGGAGGGGCCAGGTCATGACCTACGGCCAGGTAGCCGTTGCCGCGGGCAGCCCCGGCGCTGCCCGGGGGGTTGGCTCGGCCATGGCCGCCAATCCCCTTCCCGTCATCATTCCCTGTCATCGGGTGGTGGGGGCGGGTGGCGCCCTTACCGGCTATTCGGGGGCCGGCGGGATCGACTCCAAGCGCTGGCTTCTGGAGCTGGAAGCAAATGTCGTGTCCGGGGAGTGAGAAATCGGGCAGTTATGCACAGCTTTCCGATGGAACGCCTGCTTTCGTGAAGCCTGGGTTGAACAATGGGGCGATAACTGCCTGAAGTTCAAGGTGAATGGAGATTATTTTTTTAAAATCAATATGTTATCTTGTGAGCAAAAAATGGGCAGAAGGTGAAAACCCTTCGTTCCTGTATCCGTTTGCCATCTTGTTCACATCGTTATCAACAGGTTATCCACAATTTTTGTGGAAAATTGGTCGCGGTTGTAAAAAACGTCTTCATTCCCGGCTGTTGTGCGGCTCAACCCCCTGCCTCCCCCGCTTTCGCCTCCTCCCACAGGGCCTCCATCTCAGCCAGTGATGCATCCTTGAGCGCCACCCCGCGGTCGTGAAGCGTTTCTTCGATGTGGGAAAAGCGGCGGGTAAAACGCTCAATGGTCTTGCGGAGCGCCTCTTCGGGGTCCAGGGCGAGGAATCGGCCCAGGTTGACAATGGCAAACAGGAGATCGCCCAGCTCAGCCTCCATGCGCTGCTGGTTCCCCGCGGCCATGGCTTCTTCGAACTCCGCAAGCTCCTCCATCACCTTGGCATGCACTTCGTCGACGCGGGTCCAGTCGAAGCCGACCCGGGACGCCTTCTCCGTGACCTTCTGCGCCCGCATGAGTGCCGGCAGGTGGGCCGGGACGCCGGCCAGGGCCGAGCGACGTTCCTGAGCCTTTTCCTTCTGCTTGATCCGCTCCCAGTTTTCTATCTGCTCGTCGCTGGTACGGACCACCTGATCGCCAAAGACGTGGGGGTGGCGCGACACGAGTTTTTCCGCCAGCGTTTCCAGTACGTCCGCCATGGCGAACGCTCCCCGCTCCTCGGCCACCACCGCGTGGAAGACCGGTTGGAGCAAAAGGTCGCCCAATTCTTCCCGAAGCATTTCCGGAGATCCGGCATCAATGGCTTCGATGACCTCGTAGGCCTCTTCGAGCAGATAGCGCTTGAGCGACTCATGGGTCTGTTCCGCGTCCCACGGGCATCCTCCCGGTCCGCGCAACCGCCGCATGATTTCCATGATCCTGCCGAAGCCGGCCTGTTCGTCCGTCATGGTGTTTGTTCCTCCAGGCAAAAGGGCACCCGTTCGGATGCCCTTGCACGCGTTCGCTTCACTCTTTCCTACTTACCCTTCAGATAGCTCGCCAGGAAGTTCCGCTTGTAGTCGGCAAAGCGCCCTTCCTCGATGGCAGCACGTATCTCCGCCATCATGTTCAGATAGAAGTGGACGTTGTGGATGCTCGCCAGGGTTGCGGAGAGTATCTCGTTGGCGTTGAAGAGGTGGTGGAGGTACGCCCGGGTGAAGTTCCGGCAGGTATAGCAGGTGCAGTTGGGGTCGACGGGGTAGAAGTCGCGCCGGTAGTTACGATGGGTCAGTCGAATTTTCCCCCTGTTGGTGAAAAGGGTGGCGCTCCGGGCATAGCGGGTCGGGATCACGCAGTCGAACATGTCCATCCCCCGCTCCACGCTCTCCAGGATATCCTCCGGCAGTCCCACCCCCATGAGGTAGCGGGGCTTGTTCTCCGGGAGGAACGGGGCCGTGTACTCAACTACCTTTTTCAGCAGTTCAAGCCCTTCGCCCACCGATACGCCTCCCACGGCGTAGCCGGGGAAGTCGAGCTGGACCAGTTCCCTGGCGCATTGGGCACGCAGGTCCTCGAATACGCTCCCCTGAACGATGCCGAACAGCGCCTGGTCCTTGCGCGTGTGGGCCTTTTTGCACGCTTCCGCCCACCTTATGGTCTTGCGGGTCGATGCCGCCGCGTACTTTTTGTCGCAGGGGTAGGGGATGCACTCGTCAAAAGCCATGATGATGTCGGCGCCCAGCGCTTCCTGGATCGCCGTGGCCCGTGCCGGGTCGAGGAACACTTCTTCGCCGCTCACCTCGTGGCGGAAGAAGACCCCCTCGTCGGTAATCTTCTTGTTGGGCAGCGAGAAGACCTGGAAGCCGCCCGAATCGGTCAGAATCGGTCCGTCCCATCCCATGAACCGGTGCAGGCCCCCAGCCTTGGCGACAAGGTCCTCGCCGGGGCGCAGGTGAAGGTGGTAGGTGTTGGAAAGGATGATCTGTGCTCCCGTCTCTTTGACCTGGGAGGGCGTCATCGCTTTCATGGCCGCGTGGGTGCCGACGGGCATGAAGATGGGGGTTTCGATGGTGCCGTGGGGGGTCGTGAGTGATCCCCGCCGCGCAGATGTTCTGGTGTCTTTTTTAATTAATTTGAATTTCATGTTGCCTTTTTGGGGAGGTTGTATTACAACTTCGCGAGAATATGGGCTTTTGTTAACGTAACGTGCTGCTTTTCCGTGCAGTTCAGCTCTGGTTGTATCAGACTGGCCGCTGAAATGCAACGGGGCCGTGCCCGCGCTCGCCGAGACCCCATCCATCCTCTGTCCGGCAGGCGACATGGCCTCACTGTCCCGGCCTGCCGGGCCACGTTTGTTGTCAACAGCCCTGAAAGCAGACGGAAACTGGCTTCGCGCTCTTTTAAACGATACTTTTCTATTGCTTTTTCCTAAAACGACGTTTAGTATACAGTATACAGTATAAAAATGAATAAATACTAATGTAAGAAGCGTGTTCCGGCATCAGGCTTCACTAAATCCTTGCAGGGGAGGTATCTATGGACAATTGTAAGGAGTGGCGGGCGCCGCCCGGAATATCTGCGTTTTTTCGTGAGGGCGCCGCGGTCCGGCTGTGTGCCGGCCGGCGGTACGTGGTCTGAACCCAAAGAACAACTATCTACACGCAAAGGGAAATTATTATGCAACTGTTCACGAGTTCTGTGGGAAGAAAAGTCCTGATGGCGATTACCGGCCAGGTCATGGTTCTGTTCGTCATCGTCCACATGCTTGGCAACTCATCCATCTTCATTCCCGGAGGCATCAATGCCTACGCGGAGCACCTGCATGCCCTTCCGCCTCTTGTCTGGGGCTTTCGTCTCGTCATGCTGGTTGCGGCAGGCATTCATATCCTGTTCGGCATCCAGTTGAGCCTTGAGAACCGCGCCGCCAACCCCGACACCTATGCGGTCAAGAACTACAGAAGGGCCACCATGGGGAGCCTGAGCATGCTGTACACCGGCCTCCTTCTGCTGTCCTTCATCATCTATCACCTCCTCCACTTCACCATCCGCGCTACCCCCGACATCAAGATCGGCGTAGACAGCCTGGGCCGCATCGATGTCTTCGGCATGGTGACCAACAGCTTCTCCCATGGCATCATCGCGTTCATCTACATCGCGGCCATGGTGGTTCTGTTCCTCCACCTCTCCCACGGGATCCAGAGTTTCTTCCAGACCATGGGGTGGAACAATAACAAGTCACTTCCGGTGTTCAACAGAATCGGCATGGTCGCCGCAGTGGTTCTTCTCCTCGGCTATGCGACCATTCCGTTCGTCATCGTCACCGGCATTCTGAAAGGTTAGGGGGTTCATAGTGATACTCGACGGAAAATGTCCGACAGGGCCAATTGAGAAAACGTGGGACAAGCACCGCTTCGACATGAAGCTGGTCAACCCCGCCAACAAGCGCAAGTACAAGATCCTCGTCGTCGGGACCGGCCTTGCCGGTGGTGCAGCCGCTGCATCGCTGGGGGAGCTTGGTTACAACGTGGAAGCGTTCTGTTATCAGGACAGCCCGCGCCGCGCGCATTCCATCGCCGCCCAGGGCGGTATCAACGCTGCCAAGAACTATCCGAACGACGGCGACAGCATCTACCGTCTTTTCTACGACACCATCAAGGGTGGCGACTTCCGCGCCCGTGAAGCCGACGTCTGGCGTCTGGCCCAGGTGTCCAACAACATCATCGATCAGTGCGTGGCCCAAGGCGTACCCTTTGCCCGCGACTACGCCGGTTATCTGGACAACCGCTCCTTTGGCGGCGCTCAGGTATCCCGTACCTTCTATGCCCGGGGCCAGACGGGCCAGCAGTTGCTGCTGGGCGCCTATTCCGCCCTTGCCCGGCAGATCAAGGCCGGTACCGTCAAGATGTTCCCCCGCACCGAGATGCTCGACCTGATCATTGTTGACGGCGAGGCCAAGGGGATCACGATCCGCGATCTGGTGACCGGCGAGATCCGCACTCACGTGGGCGATGCGGTTGTTCTCTGCACCGGCGGCTATGTGAACGTCTTCAACCTCTCCACCAACGCCATGGGGTGCAGTGTTACCGCTGTCTGGAAGGCCCACAAGAAGGGTGCTTTCTTCGCCAACCCCTGTTACACCCAGATTCACCCGACCTGCATTCCGCAGCACGGTGACAAGCAATCAAAACTGACCCTCATGTCCGAGTCGCTCCGTAACGACGGCCGCTGCTGGGTGCCCAAGAAGCAGGGCGACAACCGTGCGCCGGGCCAGATTCCAGACGAGGACCGCGACTACTATCTGGAGCGGAAATACCCCTCTTTCGGAAACCTGGCACCCCGTGACATCGCATCCCGCGCGGCCAAGGAGCAGTGCGACGACAACCGCGGCGTCGGACCGGGCGGACGCGGCGTCTATCTGGACTTTGCCTCCTCCATTCAGCGCCTTGGCGAAAATACTATTCGCGAGCGTTACGGCAACCTCTTCGAAATGTACGAGAAGATCACCGATGAGAACGCCTACAAGGTCCCGATGCGGATCTATCCGGCCCCCCACTACTCCATGGGCGGCCTCTGGGTCGACTACAACTGCATGAGCAACGTGCCGGGCCTCTTTGTCCTGGGCGAAGCCAACTTCTCGGTGCACGGAGCGAACCGCCTCGGCGCCAGCGCCCTCATGCAGGGGCTTGCCGACGGCTACTTCGTCATTCCCTACACCATCGCCGACTACCTGGCCCGCATTGCCCCCGGCAAGGTCAAGGCGGATAACCCCGAGTGCAAGAAATCGATCGACGATGTCAACAACGACCTCAAGAAGTTCATGTCGATCAACGGCAAGAAAACCGTCACCGAGTTCCACCGCGAACTGGGCAAGATCATGTGGAACAACGTCGGCATGGCCCGGAGCGAGGAGAGCTGCAAGGAGGCTCTCAAGGTCATCCCGCAGATCCGTGATGAGTTCTGGAAGAACGTGAAGGTTAGCGGCTCCGGCGCCGAGTTCAACCAGCAGTTGGAGAACGCCGGCCGCGTGGCCGACTTCCTGGAGTTTGCCGAGCTCATGACGCTGGATGCCCTGCATCGCAACGAGTCCTGCGGCGGTCACTTCCGGGTCGAGCACCAGATGCCCGACGGCGAGGCCAAGCGTGACGACGAAAACTACTGCTATGTCGCCGCATGGGAATTCAAGGGGGTTGGCAAGGAGCCCGAGCTTCACAAGGAGCCGCTGAAGTTTGAAAACGTCCACCTTGCGATAAGGAGCTACAAATAATGAGCCATCATGACAAGAATATGACTCTTACCCTTCATGTCTGGCGCCAGAAGGGGCCGAAGGACCCGGGGAAATTCGAGGTCTACGAGGCGAAAGACGTCAGTCCCGACCAGTCGTTCCTCGAGATGCTCGACGACGTCAACGAAGAACTCATCAAGCAGGGGAAGGACCCCATCGCCTTCGATCACGACTGCCGCGAGGGCATTTGTGGCATGTGCTCCCAGGTCATCAACGGCGTTGCCCATGGCGGCATGGATCGGACAACGGTGTGCCAGCTCCACATGCGGATGTTCAAGAATGGCGATGCCATCTACATTGAGCCGTGGCGTGCCCGCGCATTTCCGATCGTTAAGGATCTGGTCGTTGACCGGACGGCCCTTGACACCATCATCCAGGCCGGCGGCTATACCTCGGCCCACACCGGAGGGGTTGCCGACGGCAATGCCCTGCTCATTCCGAAGGGCGATGCCGATTACGCCATGGACGCCGCCGAGTGTATCGGCTGTGGTGCCTGCGTGGCAGGCTGCCCCAACGGCTCGGCCATGCTGTTCACCTCTGCCAAGGTGTCACAGTTGGCGGTCCTGCCCCAAGGCAAGGCCGAAGCTGCCCGCCGCGTCAAAGCAATGAGCGAGGCCCTTCAGGAGTGCGGTTTCGGCAACTGCACCAATCACTACGAGTGCCAGGCTGCGTGCCCCAAGGGGATCGACGTGAAGTTCATCGCCACGCTGAACAGGGAGTATCTCAAGTCTCTCTGCAAATAGCGGGCGCGCAGTGGATTTTGCACGCTGCGACAAATGAACGGAAGGGGCGGATTGACAATCCGCCCCTTTTTTTGTACACCGCTGGGGACGGTAGTGCCGGGCCGGTGAAGATGTCCCCGGCGTCTCCCGTGTCCCGTCCTGCGAAGGAATTCGGAGGTGTTGTGGTCAGCACCACGGCGTTGTTGATACAGGCGTGGCCGGGAAGCCCACAACTCCGGCGGTGGTTGACGGGCTGGAACTATCCGCGCGGGATGCGACTCTGCTGTAGGAGTGGTGATGGGGGCTGTCATTGATATAACTTTTGTGAAGCTCCTGCTCTCCGGGGTGATCCGGGGGAGCGTGCGTGACCCGTATGCCCTGTACCGGTGTCGTGAACACTTTCAGGCGTGGCTCTTGCGCCTCTCAGGCTGCGGCGGTGAGGGGTGCCCCCGCTGCCGGGAGGGGAGTTGCGCTTATGGCAGTGCATTTCTCCAACCGCTCGGCAATGATCCGGCCACGGTCAGGCGCCATCAAAAACCACCGGTTCCTTTTGCCTTCACGTTCCCGGTTCTGGGAGATCGGCCGGAGTTCGAGGTTGGGCTTACCCTTGTGGGGACGGCGATCACCCATGCCTCCCTTCTCGTGAAGGCTTTTGCCGGAATGCTGGGGGATCGCGGTTTCACCGGCGTCACAGCCGAACTCGCGCGTGTCGAGTCCGCAGGGTATTTCGGCGAGCGGAGTCCATGTCTGACCGATGAGGGCGCAACTGCAGGCGCGGGGCCCACAATCCTCTCAGGGACCGGGCTTATGGACAACCGCATCCTGGGAGAAGCCCTGTCGCTTTCCTTCGTTACTCCCCTGAAGATCATCCAGGATGGTGCACCGCTGCAGAGCTTTTCGTTTTCCGTGTTTGCCCGTGCGCTCATGAGGCGGGTATCGGCCCTTGCATCAGCCTATTGCGACCGGGAGATCGATGACGATTTCAGGTGGCTTGCGCAACTGAGCGCCAACGTGAAGCCCATCGGTCAGGCCGTGCGGTGGACCGACTGGCGGGAGGCGGACCGGCGCGGGCGCTATGGAGGACTTGTCGGCGATGCGGTTTTTGCCGTGAACGATGTGGAGGAGTTCATTCCCTATCTGTTGGTGGGAGAGTATCTCGGCGCGGGGAAAGGGGCTCCCTTCGGCATGGGCCGGTTTCATCTGCTCGGTGACGTCGGCTGATCTTGCATTGCAGGCCGTGTGTGATAGGAATTAACAGACGTTGGCGCGCTCTCGCCACACGGGAGCCGGACAGCGTATGATCAGGAGGTGGATGAATGGGGCAGTCGGTCTGGAAACCGATACTCTGGATGCTTGGCCTGCTGGTGGTATTCAACCTGATTTACACCTATGTTGCCCGCCAGTCCGTCGATGGCGGCGCGGTCGTGTCCTACAGCCGGTTCCGGGCCGAGCTGGCGGCTGGCAACATCAAGCGCATCACCATCAAGGGCACCACCATTACCGGTGAGTTCCGCAGCAAGGTGACTGTGGACCAGCCTGCGGGTGAAAAGACCGTGGCTCGGGAGACGGCCAGGTTTTCCACTGTCAAGCCTGGTATCGACGATCCCTTTCTCATGGCGGACCTTCAGGCAAAAAATGTCGAGGTGACCGCAGTGACAACGGAAACGTCGCCGATTGTCAGCGGGCTTTTCTATGTGCTGCCGTGGATACTGATCATCGGCGTCTGGTGGCTGGCCATGCGGGGGATTCGGGGGCAGGGACCCTCCTCGGTCATGGGAAATTTCTCCAAGTCGGGTGCCAAGATGTACACCCCCAGTGCCAAGGTGAAGGTAACCTTCGATGATGTGGCCGGCATGGAGAACCCGAAGATGGAGCTGAAGGAGATCGTCGACTATTTGCAGGATCCGAAAAAGTTCCAGCGAATCGGCGGCAAGGTGCCCAAAGGAGTGCTCCTGGTGGGGCCTCCGGGCACGGGAAAGACCCTCCTGGCCCGGGCCGTGGCGGGGGAGGCGGACGTTACCTTCCTGAGCATCTCGGCGTCCCAGTTCATCGAGATGTTTGTCGGCGTCGGCGCCGGACGGGTGCGCGATCTCTTTGCCACGGCCAAGAAGTCGGCTCCGAGCATCATCTTCATCGACGAGCTGGATGCGGTGGGGCGCAGCCGCGGTGCCGGACTCGGCGGGGGCCACGACGAGCGGGAGCAGACCCTTAATCAGCTCCTCTCCGAAATGGACGGGTTCGACTCCCTTGACGAGGTGATCGTCATGGCAGCCACCAACCGGCCCGATGTTCTGGACCCGGCGCTCCTTCGTCCAGGCCGGTTCGACCGTCACGTGGTCATCGACCGTCCCGACTGGCGTGACCGGGAGAAAATCCTCCATGTTCACACCCGCAAGGTTCCCCTCGACAAGG
The DNA here is from genome assembly GCF_059620965.1 of Geobacter sp. PheSNFMC. Classification (NCBI taxonomy): domain Bacteria; kingdom Pseudomonadati; phylum Thermodesulfobacteriota; class Desulfuromonadia; order Geobacterales; family Geobacteraceae; genus Geobacter; species Geobacter sp. PheSNFMC. The sequence goes on along the minus strand of NZ_JCAMRN010000017.1, from coordinate 50,945 downwards.
ATGTGGATCTAGCCATCATTGCCCGGGGAACACCCGGCATGGCCGGCGCCGACCTGGAAAACCTCGTCAACGAGGCGGCCATCCTGGCGGCCCGGGAGAACGCAGCGACCGTTACCATGGATCATATGGAACGGGCCAAGGACAAGGTCCTCATGGGCGGGGAGCGGAAGATGTTCATCACGGAGCAGGAGAAGCGGATTACCGCCTATCACGAGGCCGGCCATACGATCGTGGCCAAGCTCCTGCCTGGTACCGACCCGGTCCACAAGGTGACCATCATCCCGCGGGGGCAAGCCCTTGGGGTAACCCAGCAACTGCCCGAGGACGACCGCTACCACTATCCGAAATCCTATCTCATGAACCGCCTGTCCGTGGCACTCGGCGGCAGGCAGGCCGAGCGGGCCGTGTTCGGCGATCTCTCCACCGGTGCCCAGAACGATCTCAAGATGGTGAACGACCTGGCGGTGAAGATGGTCTGCCAGTGGGGCATGAGCGACAAGATCGGCGCCATGACCTTCAGCCGCGGGGAGGAGCATCCGTTCCTCGGGCGCAAGCTGGCCGAGGAAAAGACCTTTTCCGAACAGATGGCATGGCTCATTGATCAGGAAATCGCCGCAATCATCAAGGAGGCCGAGCAGAAGGCCGATGACGTCATTGCCAACAACCGCGGCAAGCTCGATGCGCTGGTGGATGCCCTCATGGAAGAGGAAACCCTGGACGGCAAACGCATCGACGAGGTCCTGGCCTCCGTGTCGTGAGGGGTCAGTAGATTATGATGTAGCCGTGGTCCTGGGCTATCTTGGATATCTCAAGAGGATCGCTGATGATGTAGCTTTTGCCTTCAAGCGAGAAGGCGTAGGTGCCGTCATCGTTTTTGACTGCGCTGTCGACGAGGGTTTCAAAGAGGGCGGTCTTGATTGTTTCCATGATTGGCCGGCTCCTTCCATGATACAGTTTCCGGCCGGCATGACGCTGGCCGTTTGTTTTCTGTATACCGTCTTCTCCCCGGATTTGTAAACGGATTTTACCGAAAGCGAGGACTTCATGAAACAGAAGCGTTGCAGCGGCATCCTGCTCCATCCGACCTCCCTGCCGGGCCCCGGTGGTATCGGCTCGCTGGGGAAAGAGTGTCGCCATTTCATCGATTTTCTCGAAGAGGCGGGGCAGGGTCTCTGGCAGGTCCTGCCGCTGGGACCCGCGGCCTATGGCAATTCCCCCTATTCCTGCTATTCGGCCTTTGCGGGCAACCCCCTGCTGATCGACCTGAGGGCCCTGGTGGAAGAGGGGGACCTGGAGCCCGAGGAGGCCGTGGCGGAGTTGTCGGACGGTCAGGTGGACTTTCCGGCAGTTGAGGCGTTCAAGTCGAGGGCGCTCCGGACCGCCGCTGCCCGGTTCCACGTCCACGGCGACCCGGAGCGTAAGCGGGAGTTCTGGCACTTCTGCGATACCACCCCCTGGCTCCACGACGCTGCTCTGTTCATGGCTCTCAAGGAGCATTTCGGCGGCAAGAGCTGGAACGCCTGGCCCAAGGGCATTGCCCGCCGCGAACCGGCGATGGTCGAGAAATATTCGGTGCGGCTCGGCGTGGCCATCGGTGAACACAAGTACATCCAGTGGCAGTTTTCCCGCCAGTGGCGACATGTCAGGGAGTATGCCAGTGGCAAGGGGATCGCGGTTGTCGGCGACATCCCCATCTTTGTGGCCTTCGATTCAGCCGATGTCTGGACAAATCCGAGTCTTTTCAAGCTGGATGACAAGGGCAAGCCCACCGTGGTAGCCGGGGTTCCGCCGGACTATTTCAGCAAGACCGGCCAGCGGTGGGGAAATCCCCTCTATAACTGGGATGCCATGGCCGCCGATGGATTCCGCTGGTGGATCGAGCGGTTCCGCGGCTCATTCGCGCTTCACGACGTGGTCAGGGTCGATCACTTCCGCGGGTTCGAGGCGTGCTGGGAGGTGCCGGCCAAAGAAAAGACGGCGGTCAACGGCCGATGGGTCCCCGCTCCGGGGACGGCACTCTTCGATGCCGTCATCGGGGCGGTGGGATCATTGCCGATCATTGCCGAGGACCTGGGAGTCATTACCCCGGCCGTGGAGGAACTGCGCGACCGTTACCGTTTTCCCGGCATGAAGATCCTTCAGTTCGCCTTTGACTCCGGCCCGGGCAATCCCTACCTGCCTCACAACTTCACCCGTGACTGCGTGGTCTACACCGGCACCCACGACAATGACACCACTCATGGCTGGTTTCAGAGCCTCTCCCCCCGGGAGCGCCGCGAGGTTCTGGCCTATACCGGCACCACGGGCAAGGATATCCATTGGGAGCTAATCCGTCTCGGCATGGCCTCGGTGGCCGATATGGCGATTTTTCCGCTCCAGGATGTCATGGGACTCGATGGGGCGAGCCGGATGAATCTTCCCGGCACGCCCCACGGCAACTGGTCGTGGCGCTACAGTGAAGGTATGCTTGCAGAGAAGCACGCAAAAAAACTTCTCGAATTAACCGTGCTTTTTGGAAGAAAGTAGTTGATTGAATGTGGTGGTTGGCAGGGTTCTTTTTGTTGACATGTTAGGTGTGGTATATATACTGTGTTGTGACGAGTAACTATACTCCTGTTGAGGGGTAACGTCGCATGCGAAAGGAGAGTTCCATCATGTCCGACATCCCCAAAGGCTTCGATACCCTCGCACTCCACGCCGGCCAAGAGCCGGATCCTGCCACGCTGTCGCGTGCGGTTCCCATTTACCAGACCTCTTCCTATGCGTTCCGCAGCTCCGACCACGCGGCCAATCTCTTCGGCCTCCGGGAGTTCGGCAATATCTACACGCGGATCATGAATCCGACCTGCGATGTGCTGGAAAAGCGCCTGGCAGAACTTGACGGCGGAGTAGGCGCGCTTGCCCTCGCCTCGGGGCAGGCGGCAATCACCTATGCGGTGCTCAACATCGCCGGCGCCGGGCAGAATATCGTCTCCACCAGCTATCTCTATGGCGGAACCTACAACCTCTTCCACTATACTCTGCCCAGACTGGGGATATCGGTCCGGTTCGTCGACACCTCTGACCCTGAAAACGTCCGCCGGGCCATCGATGAGAACACTCGCCTGGTCTACACCGAATCGGTGGGGAACCCGAAAAACAACGTGGACGACTTCGAAGTCATAGCCCGGATCGCCCATGGGGCGGGAATCCCGTTCGCGGTGGACAACACCGTGACCACTCCGTACCTGTTCAAGCCCTTTGACCATGGTGCCGACATCGCCGTCTATTCCCTCACCAAATTCATCGGTGGCCACGGTACGAGCATCGGGGGGGCGGTGGTAGACAGCGGGCGCTTTCCCTGGAACAACGGCCGGTTCCCCGAGTTCACTGACCCGGATCCCTCCTACCACGGGCTGCGCTACTGGGAAGCCCTGGGGAACCTCTCCTACATCCTCAAGATGCGGATCACGCTCCTGCGCGATATGGGGGCCTGCCTCGCGCCGTTCAACGCATTCCTCTTCCTCCAGGGGCTGGAAACCCTGCCGGTGCGCATGGCGCGCCACGTGGAAAACGCGCGCAGGGTTGCCGAATGGCTGGAGCGGCACCCCCTGGTCACCTGGGTCAACTATCCGGGCCTGCCCAGCCACCGGGACCACGGCAATGCCGGCAAGTACCTCCCCAAGGGGGCCGGCGCCATCATCGGCTTCGGAGTCAAGGGAGGGCTCGATGCGGGCAAGAAGTTCATCGACAGCGTGAAGCTTCTGTCGCACCTGGCCAACATCGGCGATGCCAAGTCCCTCGTCATCCACCCGGCGTCCACCACGCACGAGCAGCTCACCGATGAAGAGCGCCTCTCGGCTGGGGTAACTCCGGATTTCATCCGTCTTTCTGTCGGCATCGAGGATGTGGCCGACATCATTGCCGACATCGATCAGGCCCTGCATGCCTCCCAATCCTGAGCCCACGTGTGCAACTCCGCCCTGGAACGGCCGTTGGGCCGTCTCCGGGATGCTGCCGGCGCTTCCCCCAGCGGACGGGGCTCCGTGAACATCCTGGCCCACTTGGCATTCTCCGGGGACGATCCGGAGATCATGGCCGGCAACCTCATGGGGGATTTCGTCAAGGGGCCCCTGGCGGGCCGCTATCCTCCGCGGCTCACGCTGGGCCTGGAGCTCCACCGGGCCATCGACTCCTTTGCCAGCGGGCATGAGTCGTTTACCCGGAGCAAGCGGCTGCTCGACCCGTTCTTCGGTCACTACCGGGGGGTGCTGGTGGATATCTACTACGACCATTTCCTCGCCGCGGAGTGGGAGCACTACCGCGTCGAGCCGCTCCACTCCTTTATCGCGCGTGCCCGTGCGATTGCCCTCGGGTTCGCCCACCTCATGCCCGGGCGACTGGTTCAACTGCTTCCCCCCATGTTCGATGAATGGCTTCCCTCTTACGCAGACACTGCCGGGATCGGCCGGGTGCTCCGCCGGATGTCGGCGCGGGTCGGGCGGCCGAATCCCCTTGCCCTGGGCGAAGGGGAACTGCTCCGGTGCCACCGGGAGCTCAGGGGGGACTTTCAGCAGTTCCACCCGGCCCTTGCCACATTTGTGGTCGACTTTCTCGCCCGTCGCGGGTGACGCCCCCTGATTGTCCCCTACCGGTGAAGCGGCTCTACTACGTGCATGTCAGACCGATTGTCCTGCAGTCGCGCCGGGATGTGTGGCGGACGGTGCCGGGCTGTGGCAATATCAAAAGGGACATGCGCTCGATGAGCGGATGTCCCCTTGTGTGCGGGACGCGTGTGCGTACCGTATGCATTCAACGCTTGTAGCCGACAGCCCTCAGGAAGTCCCTGCGTTGCTGCCGGTCGTCGTCCGTCTCCACTCCCTTGGGCGGATATCCGTCGATGACCCCCAGCACTCCCCACCCCTGGGAGGTGGACGCCACGATGACCTGGAGGGGATTGGCGGTGGCACAGAAGATCCGGCAGACTTCGGGGCAGTTCTTGATCTGGTTCAGGATGTTGATCGGGTAGGCATCCTTCAGCAGGATGCAGAAGACGTGGCCTGCTCCGATGGCCTGAAGGTTTCTGACACAGGTCCGGATCAGTTCCTCGTCGTTTCCCTCGGTGCGGATCAGGCAGGGGCCCGAAGCCTCGGTGAAGGCGACGCCGAACCGGGCCTGGGGAACAGTGGTGGCAACGACCTCGTACAGATCCTCGGCCGTCTTGATGAAGTGGGTCTGCCCAAGGATAACGTTGCAGTCCTGGGGGATATCGATCTTGATGGCGTGGATTTCCAGGTTCATGATGGCCTCCCGGTATCACGGGTTGCTGGGGGTATGATTAGCAACAACTATAAAAAGTCCTGCGATGATGTCAATGCATCCCCGGAACGTTCAGGGAGTTCACCACACACGAAAGCCCGGCTCACAGGCCGGGCCTTCTTTTTCGTCCGGTGCCGCATCAGGGCACTTCATCCCAATCCGTCGGTCGTACGTTCACGGGCTGCGCCCACGCGCTCCTTGCGGGACCACGGGGGCGGGGGGCCGATCCGGTTCGCCTTTTTCAAGAGGTTGTCACGCTCCTGGCGGATGGCATCGCAACAGCGTCTGCAGCGTCGTCCGTGCGGCACCGAAGCTGTCAAAGAACATCCTCTTTCAGTTACATACTACACCCATTGTCCTGAACCGTCAAAGGCACCGTATCCGTGAAGCCGCGCCGGACTGTCATTTGTACGCCATGGTGCACTGGCTCGGGGCGCGGCTTCGGCAGGGGAACCTTGCGCGCCGGGACGTTTCACGGTACGATGCTGGGGTGCCCGTGCCCCGTGGGCGTTCGCCCCGGCTCCCGGGTGGCTCCCCTGCCGCACCCATCCCAGCGAGAGGTCCATGAATGGCCACTGCCGAGCGCCGCTCGATACTCTGCCCGAACTGTCGCCGCCTCATCAGCCGTGATGAGCCGTCCTGTCCCTACTGCGGCACCTCCCGTCCCGGGTCGTGGCTGAAGAACAACCCCTTCACCAGGAGTGGGGGCGACGCGGACAGGATCATCACCATCATCCTGACGGTCAATGTCATCATGTATGTGGCGTCGCTGCTGGTCGACAACCGCCCGCCAGGGCAGGGCGGGCTCTTTTCGGCCCTGTCGCCGGGGCGCAACAGCCTGCTGCTCCTGGGGGCCACCGGCGTGGTGCCCATCGACCGGTTCGGCCGGTTCTGGACGCTCCTGTCGGCCAACTACCTCCACGGCGGCCTGCTGCACATCTTCTTCAACATGATGGCCCTGCGGCAGATCGCCCCGCTGGTGGCGCGCGAATACGGCACCTGGCGGATGTTTTCCATCTATACCCTCGGCGGGGTGGCCGGTTACGTGGCATCCTACCTGGCCGGCACCGGCTACACCATCGGTGCGTCGTGCGCCATCTGCGCCCTGATCGGTTCGCTTCTCTACTACGGCAAGAGCAGGGGCGGGCTCTACGGCCAGGCGGTTTTCAAGGAGGTCTGGGGATGGGTGGTCGGTCTCTTCCTGTTCGGCCTCGTTGTGCCGGGGATCGACAACTGGGGGCACGGCGGGGGAATCCTGGGGGGAATCATTATGGCCTTCATCCTCGGCTACCGTGAACGGCGCAGCGACAATCTCTTTCACACCTTCCTGGCCGGTGCCTGCGCCCTTGCCACGGCCGTATCGCTTCTGCTCGGTTTTCTGAGCGTCTACTACACCTTCAGGGGCTGAGGCGAGCCCGGGGCTTCAGTGCCACAGGCCGTTCAGGTGGCGGCGCGGCACGCGGCTCACCTCCGCCATGTGGTGAGGGACGCACGGCCCGCCGTCTTCGGGGCAGACCAGCATGCTGTCGTCCGGGTACATCTCCCGCACGATCTCTTTCAGCCTTTTGATCCGTTCATCGGTTACGGGATGAGTCCTGAGCAGGGACGGCTCGATCCCCTTCATACCCGGCAGCCGGCTTTTTTTCAGGACTCTCTGCTGATACTCCTCCAGCTTGCCCAGGGCCGAGGCGAGCCCCGCCGGGTCGCCGGTGAGCTTTGAGCCGGAGAGGTCCGCCTCGAACTCGCGGGTCCGCGACAGGGAAAGCTGGAGCAGGGCGCTGATGATGGGGGCAAAGAGCATGAGCATCAGCGGGATCCACGGCAGCGACCACTCCCCCAGGATCAGCAGGGGGAGGTTGAGGATGACCAGTAGCTGTCCCATCAGCGAGATGAGGCGGGTTACGCGGGTCACCACGTCGGCGAAACTCATGACCCAGGTGTCGCTGTTTCCGATATGGCTGACCTCGTGCCCCAGGACGCCGACAAGCTCCCGGACGGTCAGAAGCCGCAGCAGGCCGTCGGTTACGGCCACTGAGGCTCCCTTGCCGCTGCCGATGGAGAAGATCAGGGGGGCGGAGCTGGGAATATAGTGGATGCGGGGGGGCTCCGCCAGGCCGGCGCGGCGGGAAAGCTGGTTAACGATAGCGTGAAGTTGGGGGGCCTCGGCGACGGAGAGGGGCTTTGCCTTGTACATCCTGAGGACGAGGGCGGGAAGGACCCTCAGGCTCACCACCAGCGGGATGATTCCCACCAGGAGCGTCCATGCCATGCCGTAGACGCCGGCAAAGAGCCAGCCGAGGGTGAGAAGAAGCCCCACCATGCCCGCCACGAGCACCATGGACTGGATGAGGTTGCGCAACCTCTGGGCCAGCATGGGGCTACACCGCGGCCTGTGGGCGCGACGCGAGGAACGCGTTCAGGTCCCGCTCTCCTTCGGAAAAATCCTCCAGGGAGATGACGGCATCTTCCACCCAGTCGCGGGTCTTGTAGTAGAGCTTGTCATAGTAGTGCCGGATCAGGCCCTCCATGAACGGTTCCATTTCCCAGCGGTCCAGGTGGCCCTTGATCGCTTCGTAGTTGTCGCCGCCGAGCTTTTTTCTGATCCGCTCCAGGGCGCCGGCCATGCCGTCGCGGTACTCGGTGCGGCCGTACTCTTCCGTGAGGCGGGCCACCCGGGTGGCCACCGACGCCTCGCACCACAGCTTCACGCTTCCCCGCATGACGTCGTAGAGGTTGCCCGGCAGGGTGAGCCTGCCGATGCGCCTGCTTTCGCCCTCCAGCAGGATGGGGCAGCCGGCAGGCAACCGGCGGAAGGCATCCCAGAGGAGGGTTTCGAACCGTTTCTGGGAGATGTCCTGGCGAAGTCCCAGTTCGCCGAAGGCCGATCCCCGGTGGCGGGCGAGTCCCTCCAGGTCGACCACGGCATGGCCGGTCCGTGCCAGTTGCAGGAGGAACGTTGTCTTGCCCACGCCGGTCATGCCGTGGAGGACAACCAGCGGCGCGGGCGGGGTAAAGGGCTCGAATGACGACAGAACCAGGTGGCGGAACGCCTTGTGGCCTCCCTGGAGCTGGATCGCGTCGAACCCTGCCAGGTCGAGGATCGACACGACGGTCTTGCTCCTGAGCCCCCCGCGCCAGCAGTAGACGAGAATGGGGCGGCCTGCCGCGGCCCGGGCAATCTCCTCCACCATGGCGGGAAAGCGGTGGGCAGTCAGGTGCAGCCCCCGGTGGCGTGCCTCCAGGGGGCCGGTCTGTTTGTAGAGTGTGCCGATCTCCACCCGTTCCTCGTTGGTGAGGAGCGGGACGTTGATGGCGCCGGGGAGATGGTCTTCCTCGTATTCGAGGGGAGTCCGGACATCCACCGCCAGGTGGGTGTCGAGCAGCGATTCATGAAACGGTGTGGTTTTGATCACGTCATTCTCCTTGCAAACCACAGCATTATACGGGGGGAGCCAGGCCAATTGCAAGGACGGCGCGCCACCACGTGCGGGATGGCCGGGGAGGGGTGCATTCTCTCTGTTTCTGCCCGGGACGGGGCCGTCGTGAGCCGTTCCATCGGTGGTGCAGATGGTTTTAGTCGGTCAAAATGCTGTTGACAAATGGGCGCGGAACGTTAATCATCCCCAGTGATTGCACGGCAGGAGGCCCGGTTCGCACAGGGAGGCGGCGGCACTGATCCGGGAGGTGTCCAAGATGGATAAAAGGCGATTCACGCGCGTTCCCTTTGTTGTTTCTGCAACGGTTACTCGCGGCGAAATCTCGTTCACTGGCGAAGTGGTCGACCTGAGCCTGAACGGTATGTTCGTGAAAACGGAGGAACAGCCGGCCATCGGCGAGGAGGTGGAGGTCGTCATCTCCCTGGCCGAGGGAAGTCCATCCCTGAATGTGGAACTGGCCGGCGAGGTGGTCCGCGCCGATGCGAGCGGCGTTGCCATCCGCTTTTCGCGCATCGAGGTCGATTCGTTCATCCACCTGCGCAATATCGTGGAGTACAACACGCCCGAGCCGACCCGGGTCATGGACGAGTTCGCCGACTACGTGGAAGATCGGCTCGGCCGGAAGTGAGGACCAGTGTCGCCGGGGCAATCGTTCCTTGATTTTTACCCCCGGTCGTGCTAATAACAGGCTGTTTTATTTGTAGTAAATATGTTTGAATGTCACTAAACAGGGAGGTGCTATGACAGCCCAGTACTCCGCCGAATTCGAGAAGGCCCTGCAGGTCGGCCGCCCCCCCAATATCCGGGCTCTTTTCCCCAACTCCAAGGCCCTCATCGTGAGCGGCAAGGTTGTGGACCGGGCCATGCTCGCCAAGGGAAAGGCCATCGCCATGGCCGCCAACGGCCGCAACTACTTCGTCATTCGCGGAGCACTGATGGCCGCCCAGCGGGCCAACTGCCCGCTCATCATCGAAATCGCCAAGTCGGAGGGGGGCCAGAAGGCTTACTGCGCCGTCAATTACTGGAACATGGCCCGCATCGTCGACGCCCTCTGCAACGAGCTGGGGATCACCGTGCCGGTGGCCATCCACGCCGACCACTACGGCATCAAGAACGAAAAGGACCTGAACGCCGCCAAGGTGGAGATTCCGACCATGTTCGAGGCGGGCATCACCTCCATCGCCATCGACGCCTCCCACCTGCCGGACGACCGGAACCTGCTGGCCAACCTGGCCATCAATCCGTTCATCCCGTCCTGGGCCGGCCTTGAGACCGAGGTGGGCGAGATCAAGGGGAACACGGGGCTCTCCACGGTGGACGAGGCGAAATTCCTCATTCAGGGGCTCAATGCCCACGGCATCTTCCCCGACTGGATCGCCCTGAACAACGGCACCACCCACGGCCTGGAGGCGTCGGATGCCGGTATCCAGGTGGGGCTCACCGCCGAGATCCACAAGGCCCTGGAACCCTACCGGGTCAACGGGGCCCAGCACGGCACCTCGGGCAACAGCTCCGAGCGGCTCCGGGCCATCGCCGATGAAACCGCCACCACCAAGGCCAACGTGGCCACCGCGCTCCAGATGATCTCCTGGGGGCTTGAGGTGAACGATTACGGCAATGCCCAACTGGATGCCGACGGCAATTTCATCAAGAAGCCCGATGCCGGCATGAGCGACGAGCTGTGGGCCGAGATGGTGGCCCATGCCGAAGGCAAAGGCTGGAAGAAGGGGGACTACAAGAACCTGAACCTTCCCTTCGAGAACAAACTGCTGGCGCAGCCCAGGGAAATCCGCGAGCGGATGGCCAAGGGGGTCGAGGAGTTTGCTTACAAGATGATGACCGAGGTGCTCAATGCCCGGGACACGGCACCTTATGCCATGGAGGCAATTCTCTCGGCCGGTTCCCACGACGTGGGGGCAAAGGGGAGCCGCATAGAAGATCCGGCCCTCTGGACCGAAGCCCGGATCATCGAACGGGCCAAGTCAATTGTGGGCGACAAGGGCGCTGAAGGAGATTTCGACGACTAGCACCCCGCAGCCAGGGGCGTGAAAGGGGGGCAAAAGCCCCCCTTTTTCCGTTGTCGCTCCGGAGCAGACCATGACAAATCTCAGTGTGTTTCTTGTCTCCGCCATTCTCGTCACCATTGCGCCGGGGCCCGACATCATCCAGGTCCTCACCCGGGGGGTAAGCCAGGGGCGGATGGCCGGCCTGGCTGCCGCGGCCGGTTTCAGCACCGGTTGCATCTTCCACACGACCCTGGCGGCGGTGGGGGTGTCGACCCTCATCCGGTCCTCCGACGTGGCATTCACCCTGATCAAGCTTGCCGGGGCCTGCTATCTGGTCTACATCGGCATCGGGGCGCTGCGGAACCGGGGGGCATCCCTGGTGGGCGAACCGGCCGGCTTCGACGCCCTTGGGGCCATCTACCGCCAGAGCATCGTGGCAAACATCCTCAATCCCAAGGTAACCCTCTTTTTTCTCGCGTTCCTTCCCCAGTTCGTGTCCCCCGCGTCGGCCACTCCGGGCCTTCAGCTCATGGGGCTCGGCATCATCTTCATGGTCGTCACCATCATCATCTTCGGCTCCGTGGCCCTTTTTGCGGGGCTCATCGGGGACTGGCTCCGGCGTCGGCCCGCCGTTGCCGGACGGCTCCAGGCCCTGGCCGGCGTTACCTTCATCGGCCTCGGCATCCGCGTGGCATTGCCCGATGTCCGCTGACCCCTCTGTCATAACCACCCTGGACGAGGAGGGGCTTGCTTCCCTCAGAAGGTGGTTCCTCGGCTACTGCCGCTCCTTTTACACCTCACGCGAAGAAGACAACCGGAACATCCGCCTGAAAGAGGAGCACACGGAGCAGGTCTGCGCCTTCATGGAGCTCCTGACGCTGGAACTGGGGCTCGATCCGGGTGAACGGCGCCTGGCCGAGGCGGTTGCCCTGCTGCACGATGTGGGGCGGTTCGAGCAGTACCGTTGCTATGGCACCTTCAGGGACAGCGACTCGGAAAACCACGGGACCCTCGGCGTCCGCGTGCTGACGCGACAGGGCGTGCTCGACGGCCTGGCGCCGGAGGAGCGGCGGATGATCCTTGGCACGGTGGCGCTCCACAACGCGTTCCGGATTCCCGATGCCATTGACGGCCCGGCCCGCCGGCTGCTGCACCTGGTGCGCGACGCGGACAAGCTGGATATCTGGCGGGTGTTCCTCGAATTCTACGGTCTGCCCCCGGAGAGGCAGGCTTCGGCGGTGGGGCTGGGGTTCCCGGACCTGCCGGTCTGTACCCCCCGGGTGGTGGCCACGGTCATGCGGGGAGAACTGGTCAATCTAGCGACTTTGAGGACCCTGAACGACTTCAAGCTCCTTCAGCTTTCATGGGTATTCGACCTGAATTTCGCCGTGTCGCGGCGGCTGGTGGTGGAGCGACGCTACGTCGAGCAGATGGCGACGACCCTTCCTCTGGGAGAGGATGTGGCCCGGGTCGTGGCGTTCGTGCGGGAGTATCTGGCGCGGTCGGGCTAGTGTTTAGCCGCCTTCAGCATTCCGGCGATGGCTCCGCTGGCGAAGGCGATGCACCAGAGGGTGTAGATGGTGAGACTCACCCGGTGAAAGGTGTGGTTGATCCGCTCGGCCCTGCGGGCGAACGATGCCGCAAGGGCCAGCAAAAAGTGGAAGGCCATTCCCGCCAGGGACAGGATGCCGGTAAGGTTGTGCCATTCGGGGGCCTTGCCGAAGGCCCTGGCGTAGAGGCTCATCTGGTGGGTTCCCAGGTAATCGAACAGCAGCCCAGCGCCGAAGACCAGCAGGTGCTTGGCGTGGAGCCCCTCCTTCCTGCCGCTGAAGACCGCGTAGGTATAGAAGGCGAGCGCCAGCACCATGAACATGATTCCGACCCTGAGCATCGGTGTCATTCCCCGTCTTCACTTACCCGGCCGGCAAGGCGTCCGGTCTGGCGCAGGGCTTCGTACAGGACGATCCCCGCGGCGGTGGAGAGGTTGAGGCTCCGCACCTTGCCGAAGATCGGTATCCTCACGCAGTGCTCCTCGTTGGCCCGGAGCAGGTCCTCGGGCAGTCCCACGGTCTCCTTGCCGAAGACGATGAAGTCCCCTTCGCGAAAGCCGGCATCCACGTAACAGCGCGCCGCCTTCTTGCTCGTATAGATGAAGCGAGCCCCGGGCCAGGCCTGCCGCAGTTGGTCGAGGCTCTCCCAGTAGCGGATGTCCACCTCGCTCCAGTAGTCGAGGCCGGCCCTCTTCAGGTGCCGGTCATCGGTGGAGAAGCCCAGCTTTCCGACCAAGTGGAGCACGGTGCCGGTGGCCCCGCAGAGGCGGGCTATGTTGCCGGTGTTGGGTGGGATTTCCGGCTCCACGAGCACGATGTGAAAGGGCTGCTGTCCAGTCATGGGTCCTTCCCGCGGGAACGCTCCCCCTCGTATACCGGGTGAAGAATTCGCCGGCCTTGCAATTTTCAATCGGGGGGTCTATTATTAGCGCTTCTCCGCAGCCTCGCAAAGCACTTTCTTACCATCGGGTCATCCCGGCTACTCATTACATTCCACACCACAGGGGATCAGCAATGAAAATCATCGTTACCGACGAGGTGGCTCAGGAAGGGTTGGCGCTTCTTGCCCAGGATCCGCGTGTTGAGCTCCATGTGAAGCTCGGCCTCAAAAAGGATGAACTCCTCGCCATCATCGGCGAGTACGACGTCATCATCACCCGCAGCGGCACCACCGTGAACCGGGAGCTCCTGGACGCGGGGAAAAGGCTGAGGCTCGTGGCCCGGGCGGGCGTGGGCATCGACAACGTGGACGTGGACTATGCCAGTTCCCGCGGCGTCATCGTGGTGAACGCTCCTTTCGGCAACACCAACAGCGCGGCCGAGCATGCCATGGCGCTGCTGCTCTCCTTCTGCCGCAACGTGACCCGCGCCAACGGCAGCCTGAAGAGCGGCGAGTGGAAGCGGGCCCCGTTCACCGGCTACGAGCTCAAGGGCAAGACGGCCGGCGTCATCGGCCTCGGCAAGGTCGGCGGCCGGGTAGCCACGCGGCTCAAGGCCTTCGAGTGCGACGTGCTCGCCTGCGATCCCTACATCGCCGTGAAGCGGGCCCATGACCTGGGGGTCAAGCTGGTCTCCCACGACGAGATTTACAAAAACTGCGACATCATCACCGTCCACACCCCTCTCACCGACGAGACCCGCAACATGATCGGCGAGCGTGAGCTGGCCATGATGAAGGACGGCGTCATCATCGTGAACGCCGCCCGGGGCGGTATCATCGAGGAGGCGGCCCTGCTGAAGTACCTGGAATCGGGCAAGGTGGCCGGAGCCGCCGTGGACGTGTTCAGCGAGGAGCCCCCCAAGAGCGAGTATCTGAAAAAGCTCATCGGCCACGAGAGGGTCGTGGTGACGCCGCATCTGGGGGCAAATACCTTTGAGGCCCAGGTGAACGTGGCCGTGGACGTATCCCGCGAGATTCTCAACTACCTGGACGACCAGCCCCTGGAGAACGCCGTGAACATTCCGCGCTTCGACCTTGCGCTCATGGACCAGATGCGGCCGTTCCTCAACCTCATGAACACCCTGTGCGAATTCGGCATTCAGTTGCTGGACGCCAACATCTCGAAGATCGTCTTCGGCTACGCGGGTTCCATCGCCCACTATGACTGCACCCCGCTTACCGTCTGCGGCCTGGCGTCGATCCTGAACCGGATGGTGGACCAGGACGTGAACATGGTGAACGCCTCCCTGATCGCCGTAGGGATGGGAATCGTGGTGGAGGAAACCAAGACGACCCATGTTGACGCCTTCTCCAACCTCATCACCGTCGTGGTTGAAGGGGAGGGGGGCAAGCGCCGCACTATCTCAGGCACCCTTTTCGACGGGGTGCCCCGCATCGTGCGGCTGCGCGACTACTCCATGGACTTCGCGCCCGAAGAGCACATGCTGCTGCTTCACTACGCCGACCGGCCGGGCATGATCGGCAAGATCGGCACCATCATGGGGCAGCATGAGATCAATATTGCCTCCATGAACCTGGGGCGCAGTGAAAAAAAGGGGGAAGCAATGGTCATCCTTTCCCTGGACTCGGCGGTGCCGCCCCAGGTGCTGGATGAGGTACGCGCCGCCACCGACGCCACCTTCATCAAGGCCATTCACATGCCCGGCGCCCGGTGCAGCAGGAGCTGCGGCTGCGGCGTCTGATCCGTGGCCATTTCCTTGTTTAACGCGCGGGGCCGGTCTTCCTTTGGGGACCGGCCCTTTTGCGCAGGAGGATGACGCATGAAAAACACGCTGTGGCTCGGGGGCACGCTTCTGCTCATGGGGCTCGTCCTGGCGCTCTACCTGCTCACCCCCGAGCGGGCTCCGGTGCCGCCGGAATCCTCCGACCGCGCCGCCGGCGACCGGGTCATCGCGGTGAAGGACGGCGACACGGTGGTCATCGCCCCGGCAGGAGGCGGCAAGCCCTACACCTGCAGACTCTACGGCATCGATACGCCCGAGACCCCGAAAAAACGTAAAAAGGGGCAGCCGTACGGGCAGGATGCGGCCGACGAACTGAGCCGTCTCGTCCTCAACCGGGAGGTGCACGTGACCCTGACCGGCGACACGACCTACAATCGCCAGGTGGGGACCATCGAGGTTGATGGGGTGAACGCGAACCTGGAGATGGTGCGCCGGGGCTATGCCTGGGCCTATGTCCAGTACCTGCGGAGGCCCCACGTGTCCGAGTACCGGGGGGCCGAAGAGGAGGCGCGCCGGCAACGGCTCGGGCTCTGGCAGGAGCACAACCCCGTGCCGCCATGGGAGTTTCGCAAGCGACAGAGGCTCCAGAAGCTTGACTAATCACTCCCTTTCGACTACTTTCTCATGGTGCGGCTGTACCGGCCCCGACCCGCCGAAACAGCCGAAACTCTTTCGCAACGGAGACAACGATGATCGACAACGAAAACAACGTAAACGAGCCGGCCGAGGAGGAGAGCTTCGCCGAGCTCTTCGAAAAGAGCAATCGCAGGACCGAGCGGCTGCGGCCGGGCTCAAAGGTTGACGCACGGGTGCTCAAGATCGGCGCCGAGTGGGTCTTCCTCGATATTGGCAGCAAGGGTGAAGGGGTCATGGAGCGCAAGGAGCTCCTGGACAAGGACGGCAACCTGACCGTCGCCGAGGGGGATACCATCTCGGTCTGGTTCGTGAAGGTGGAACGGAACGAGATGCGCTTCACCACCAAGGTCGGCGCGGGGCAGGCGGGCCTGTCCGCCCTGGAGGACGCCTATCGTGCCGGCATACCCGTGGAGGGGAACGTCGAGAAGGAGATCAAGGGGGGCTTCGAGATCAAGGTCGGCGGCACTGTTCGCGCCTTCTGCCCCTATTCGCAGATTTCGCTCCGCCGGGCGGCCAACCCGGCCGAATTCGTCGGCCGCCAGCTCATGTTCAAGGTGGTGGAATTCGCCGAGCGCGGGCGCAACATCGTCCTTTCCCACCGCGCAATCCTTGAGGAGGAAGAGCGGCAGAAGCGCGAGGCCCTGAAGGAGACGCTCAAGGAGGGGACGACCGTCACCGGCACCGTGACCCGCCTTATGCCCTTCGGCGCGTTCGTTGACATCGGCGGCGTGGAGGGGCTCATTCCCATTTCCGAGGCCGGCTGGACCCGGGTCAAGGAGATCGGCGACGTCCTGTCCGCTGGCGAGCAGGTGACTGCCCTGGTGAAGCGGATCGACTGGGAGAACAACAAGATATCCCTCAGCCTCCGCGATATTCAGGCCGATCCCTGGGAGGGGGTTGCCGAGCGTTTCCCGGAAGGGTCCTACCACACGGGAACCGTGGCGCGGCTCGCTCCGTTCGGCGCCTTCGTCACGCTCGCTCCGGGCATCGACGGCCTCATCCACATCTCCAAGCTCGGTGCCGGCAAGCGGATCGCCCACCCCCGGGAGGTGCTCAAGGAAGGTGACTCCGTTGAGGTAACGGTCGAGGGTGTGGACCGCGAGAGCCGCCGTCTTTCCCTTGCGCTGGCCGCCACCAAACGCGCGGCAGAGGAAGAGGAGCGGAGCATTGCCGAATTCCGCGGCAAGGGCGCAGCACAGGCCAAGGATTCCATGGGAACGTTCGGCGACATTCTCAAGGCCCAGCTCGACGACAAGAAGTAGGTCGGATGGCGGGTCATTCCAACTACATCACTCCCGAGGGGGCGAAAAAGCTCCGGACCGAGCTGACCTGGCTCTGGAAGGAGGAGCGCCCCCGGGTCACCCAGGGGGTTGCCGATGCGGCCGCCGAGGGTGACCGATCCGAAAACGCCGAGTATATCTATGGTAAGAAACGGCTGCGGGAGATCGACCGCCGCATCCGTTTCCTTACTCAGCGGCTCGATGCCCTCACGGTGGTGGACGCTCCGCCCCCGGCCACGGGTACGGTCTTTTTCGGGGCTTGGGTACGGCTCGAAAACGAGGAGGGCGACGAGGTCGTCTACCGGGTTGTCGGCCCGGACGAGACCGATGCCGCCAAGGGGCACATCAGTCTCGACTCCCCCATGGGCAAGGCGCTGCTCGGTCGCCGGGAGGGAGACGAGATCCACGTTCGCCGTCCGGCGGGCGAGGCGGTCTTCACCCTGCTCGAAGTCGGCTACCAACCGCCGGATTAACAGGTTTTTCCCCGTCAGACGCAGGGATGAAGGAGCCGGGCTGACCCGGTTTCATCCCATCCCTGCGTCTTCATTGTCAGCTTGATAGTCCCGGAGGGCTCCACATGTACGTCGTCATCCTCGCCGGCGGCTCCGGCACCCGTTTCTGGCCCCTGTCGCGCAAGGCCCACCCCAAGCAGCTCATGTCGGTCTTTGGCGGAAAGTCCATGCTGCAGCGGACCGTGGAGCGGGTCATACCCCTCAACCCCAAGCGCATCCTGGTGGTCACCAACCATTTGCAGGCGGACGAAACCCGACGTCAGTTGGAATACCTGAGGGGAATGCGCATCGAGGTGATCGAGGAGCCCATGGGGCGCAACACGGCGCCGGCCATCTGCCTGGCCGCCACCCTCATTGCCCGCCACGACCCGGAGGCGGTCATGGCAGTGCTGCCCGCCGACCACTACATTGCCGACGAGGACGGCTTCTGCGCTGCACTTCAGGAGGGGCGCAACCCAGCCATGAACGGCTGGCTGGTCACCTTCGGCATCCTACCGGACCGGCCCGAAACCGGTTATGGCTACATCGAGGCCGACCGGGACCTGCGGGGCGACGGTCCGTATCCGGTCAAACGCTTTGTGGAAAAACCCGACGCAGCCACTGCGGCCCAGTACCTGGCCGCCGGCGGGTTCTACTGGAACAGCGGTATGTTCATGTGGCGCGTTGACGTGATCCTCGACCGGATTGCCAACCACATGCCCGACCTGGCCCGGGCCTTTGCCGGCATTGCCTTTGATACCGACATCTGGGAACCGGCCGACCTCGCTCCCCAGATCGAGGCCGTTTACGCCATGGTCCCTGGCCAGTCCATCGACTACGGCGTCATGGAGAAGGCCGACAACGTGCTGGTGCTCCCCGCCTCCTTCGGCTGGAGCGATGTGGGAAGCTGGAGCGCGCTGCCCGGATTGATCGCCCCCGACGACGACGGTACCATCCGTCTCGGCCACGAAACCGTCATCAGTGTGGACTCGGCCGGCTGCGTGGTGCGCGGTGAAAAGCTCGTGGCACTGGTGGGGGTGAGGGATCTGGTGGTCGTCGACACCCCCGATGCCCTGATGGTCTGCGCCAAGGATGGAGCCCAGGACGTCAGGAAGATTGTGGAAGACCTGGAGCGCCGCGGCCTGAAGCAGTATCTCTGATGGCTCCCGCCGTTTCCCGGCGCCCCGGCCGTGACATCGCACCTTCCGCGAGGGGATCCCGCTGCCCATGACCCCATTCGAATATCTACTTTTGGGTACTTCCCTCCTCTTGCTGGTGAGCATCCTCGCCAGTAAGGTGTCGAGTCGACTGGGGGTGCCGGCGCTTCTTCTCTTCCTTCTGGTGGGGATGCTGGCCGGCTCCGACGGCCCGGGCGGCTTCGAGTTCGACAAGCCGGTCCTCGTCCAGTCTCTCGGCATCGTGGCTCTCGCCTATATCCTCTTTGCCGGCGGTCTCGACACCAACTGGCGCTCTGTCCGGCCGGTGCTGGGCCGGGCGCTGATTCTCTCGACTCTGGGAGTGTTTGTCACGGCCCTGCTGGTCGGCTGGTTTGTCCATGAGGTTCTCGATTTTTCATTGCTCGAGGGGCTGCTGGTGGGGGCCATTGTCTCATCCACCGATGCTGCGGCCGTGTTTTCGGTGCTCCGTTCCCGCAACGTAAGTCTTCGCGGCGAACTGAAACCGTTCCTCGAACTTGAATCGGGTAGCAACGATCCCATGGCGGTCTTCCTGACCGTTGCCATTATTTCCCTGCTGGTGGATCCCGGCGCCAAGCTCTACCATCTGCCCCTGCTCGTTCTGTGGCAAATGGCGGTCGGCGCGGCTGCAGGCTATCTCCTGGGCAAGGGAGGAGTCCTCCTGATCAACCGGCTCCGCCTGGAGTACGAAGGGCTCTACTCCGTGCTTACCCTGACCCTGGTGCTTCTGATCTACAGCGGCACCGCTCTTCTGAGAGGGAACGGCTTTCTCGCGGTCTATGCGGCGGGGCTGGTCATGGGGAACAGCTCCTTCGTGCAGAAAAAGAGCCTTATCCGGTTTCACGACGGTCTTGCCTGGCTGATGCAGATCACCATGTTCCTGATTCTCGGGCTGCAGGTTTTTCCCACTCACCTCGTTCCCGTGACGCTCGTGGGACTGAGCACGGCAGCTTTTCTCATGCTGGTGGCCCGGCCCGTCAGCGTCTTTGCGACGCTTTCCTTTACCCCCATGACCGTTCGGGAAAAAACGATGATTTCGTGGGTCGGCCTGCGCGGAGCGGTCCCCATCGTGCTTGCCACCTTTCCGTTGATGGCCGGTGTCGACAAGGCTGAGATGATTTTCAACATTGTTTTCTTCATAGTCTTTACCTCGGCGCTCCTCCAGGGGTCCACGATCCCGCTCACCGCCCGCTGGCTTGGCCTGGACGCCCCCATTTCCGCCAAGCCCCGACGTCCTTTCGAGTTTGAGCCGTCTGACGAGGAAAAGGGCGAGCTGGTCGAGGTTGAGATCTCGTCTGCGTCATCGGCCGTGAATCGTCAGATCGTGGATCTCCATCTCCCACCGGGATCACTTATCGTTTTGATCCAGCGGCGGGGAGAGTTCGTCGTCCCCGGCGGCGGCACCCTCATCGAGGCGGGAGACACGGTGCATCTCCTGGCCGAGCGCGAGCGAATCAACGCGATACGCGCCATGCTCGAAACACCGCCTTGACCACCGGTCGCGCCGCTTGATTCAGTTGCCGTACTCCTTTCGTTGGGAATGATCAGAACCGGAACGGTGCTCTGACCGGCGGGGAGCCATCCCATCCTTTGGGGCAGCCATGGCTTCAGGTCCGGCCGGCCCCTTTCAACATTCAAGATGAGGTCTTCGTGGAATTTCAGGTACTCCGTGACATGGAAATACTTTTCGGGCTGGCTGTTTTTACGGTGGTGCTCTTGCGCCGGCTCATGTTCCCTTCCATTATCGGCTTTCTCGCCACCGGCATTCTGGCCGGGCCCTACGCCCTGGGGCTCATCAAGGATACCCACCAGGTCGAGCAGATGGCCGAGATCGGGGTGGTGCTCCTGCTCTTCACCATCGGCATCGAATACTCCCTCAAGGAGTTGATGCGGATCAAGCACCTCGTCTTCTGGGGCGGGGGGATGCAGGTGGGGGTCACCATCGCCATCGTGGCGGTCCTGGCATACGCCTTCGGCATACCACTCTCCCAGGCCACCTTCTTCGGCTTCCTGGTGGCCCTCTCCAGTACCGCCATCCTCATGAAACTGCTCATGGACAAGGGGGAGATGGACACGCCCCACGGCAAGATGGCGCTCGGCATCCTGATTTTCCAGGACCTCTGCGTGGTCCCCCTCATGCTCTTCACTCCCTTCCTGGCCGGGGCCGGCAACGGCTGGACAGGGATAGTCCTGGTGTCTCTCAAGGCGGCGGCCGTGGTGGTGGTGGCCCACTTCGGCTCCCGGTTCCTGGTCCCCTGGATATTCGAGCAGGTGGTCAAGAGCCGCAGCCGCGAACTCTTCATCCTTACGATCATCTTCATCGGCTTCGGCACGGCCTGGCTCACGGCCCAGGTGGGACTGTCGCTGGCCCTTGGGGCATTCATCGCCGGCCTTGCCATCTCCGAATCGGAGTACAGCCACCAGGCCCTGGGAGACATCATCCCGTTCCGCGATGCCTTCATGAGCCTGTTTTTCATCTCCGTCGGCATGCTGCTGGATCTGTCCGTCCTGGTTCGGCAGCCGGTCCTGGTGGTCACGCTCGTTCTGACCATCCTGGTGGTGAAGTTTCTGGTCACGGGCGGGGCGGCCATGGCCCTCGGCATCCCTGCGCGGGTGGGCATCGTCACGGCCCTGTCCCTGGCCCAGGTCGGCGAATTCTCATTCATTCTCTCACAGACCGGCATGCAGTACGGCCTCCTCTCCAAGGAGTTCTACCAGATATTCCTGGCCGCATCGGTGGCCACCATGGCCCTCACCCCCCTCTGCCTCAAGATCGGCGCACCGGTGGCGACTTATCTGGTGGGGGTTCTGCCGACTCCCCTGATCCGGGGACGGGGTGCGCTGCGGGGGAAAGAGAAGAAGCTCTCCCTGACGGACCATGTGATCGTGGTGGGCTACGGCGTCAACGGCAGGAATCTTTCCCGGGTGCTGAAGGTCCAGAAGATCCCCCATGTGGTGATCGAGACCAATCCCTTCACGGTTTCTACGGAAAAGAGCAAGGGAACACGCATTATGTTCGGCGACGCCACCCGGCCCGAGGTCCTCACCCACTCAGCCGTGGAGCGCGCGCGCAGCATCGTCATCGCCATTTCCGACGCGGCCGCCAGCCGCCGGGTCGTGGCCCAGGCGCGGCAGATGAGCCCCACCATCCACATCATCGTCCGGACCCGCTACATTGCCGAGATGGAGCCCCTGTACAAGCTGGGCGCCAACGAGGTGGTGCCGGAGGAGTTCGAAACGTCCATCGAGATATTCTCCCGGGTCCTGCGCAACTTCCTCGTCCCCCAGGATCAGATCGAGCAGTGCGTGGGCGAAATCCGGCGGGGCTCCTACGACATGTTCCGCACCATGAGCCGCCGGCACAGCCACGCCGTGGGGATCGCCGGGTACCTCTCCGGCGCGGAGATCGCCACCTTTCGCGTAAAGAAGGGAGCCTCCATCGAAGGAGAAAGCCTGCGGCAGGGGACCCTGCGAGCCCGCTCGGGCGCCACGCTCCTGGTGATCAAGCGGGGGGACGAGGTGACCCCCAACCCCGACCCGGTCTGGGTCCTGCACGAGGGAGACATCGTATTGCTGCTCGGCACGCCGGAGCAACTCGCCGCAGCCTCGCGCCTCTTCGATGCGCCGGCGGCAGGGGGCGGGCCCGTTGCCGCGCCCCGGGCGGATAACAGCCGACACGACACCAGCAACAGGAGAGACCAGTGAAAAAAGTACTCGTAACCTATTACTCGCGCAGCGGCAATACTGAAAAAATGGCCCGCATGATCGCCGACAGCCTCGTGACCAGAGATCTGACCGTTGAGCTGATCAAGGTCGAGGAGGTCGACATCGATACGCTCCCCTCCTATGACGGCTTCATCGTCGGCTCTCCCAACTACTTCGGCACCATGGCCTGGCCCGTGAAAAAGTTCATCGACGAGAGCGTCAAGTACTTCAGGAAGCTCGACGGCAGGGCCGCCGCCGCGTTCACTTCGGAAGGGATGATCGGCGGCGGGGGCGACACGGTGGTCCTCGACATCCTCAAGGCGTTCCTGATCCACGGCTGCATCGTCCAGGGGCTCACGTCGGCCGGGCACTACGGCCCCGTGGCCGTGGGGGCGCCCGACGGACGGATCGCCAATGAGGTGAACGTTCTCGCGGCAACATTCACCGAGCTGGTCAACCGGGTCCGATGAGGGACGGAGCTGCACAGGGGGGCGAGACGATCCCGAAGACCGCCCGCCACTGCCGTGAGCTCGTCGACCGCTGGCTGGCCGACGGCAGTTTCGACCGGCGCCTCCCGGAGGTCGCGCGGCTGCGGGGCGTTCCCCAGCCCGAGGTGTATCACGCCGAGGGAGACGCCTTCGTCCATACCATGCTCGCCCTGTCGGCCGTAGACGGAGGGGCTGATCCGCGTGTTTTCTGGGGGGTGCTCCTGCACGATATCGGCAAGGCGGAGACCACCGAATTCATCAGCGGGCGCTGGCGCGCCTGGGGCCATGCCGAGCGCGGCGCAGCCATGGTACCGGCGGTCATGGAGCGGTTGGGAATCCCTGAGCTGGCAGCGGACGTGGCCTGGCTGGTCAGGCACCATACCTTCCATTTTTCCTGGAACCTGGCGCCGGCCGCGCGGCTCACCCGCAATCAGCACCGCTTCCTGGACCACCCCCTGTTGCCGCTGCTGCTGGAGGTCTGCCGCGCCGACGCGGACGGCTCCCACGGCGGCAGCGACAAGGGTGACAAGATCGAGCAGATAGCGGATCTGCTCAATGACGAAAGGAGAGCATGACATGACGATCACTGATGCGGCAAAAGCGGTTCTTACGCCGATCGTGGGGGAGCACCCCGGAAAGATCCTGCGCGTTGTCTTCGAGGGGTTCGGCTGAGGCGGTCCCCGCTTGGGACTGGCTCTGGATGAGCCGGCAGACAATGATGAGCGGATGGTCCTGAACGGCATCGAGGTGGCGGTGACCAGTAATTTCCGCTCCCTCCTGGACGACCAGATACTTGACTACATTACCAATGAGCACGGAGAGGGACTCGTCTTCAGGCGGGAATCGGGCGATGTCTGCTGCTAAGGGTGGAGCCGGATCATGATTTATGCGCTGGACGTCTTCGGGACGTTCGTTTTCGCCCTGTCAGGGGCATTCAGGGCGATCAAGCACGAACTGGACCTTCTCGGAGTGCTTGTGCTGGCGGTTGCCACCGGGGTGGGGGGCGGCATGATCCGCGATCTGCTCCTGGGGACCACGCCGCCCATGGTCTTTAGGAATGAATCCTATCTGGCCATCTGCGTGGCCGGAGGGCTCCTGGTCTTTCTGGCCGCCGGCCGGCTCGCCCCGCTCTGGGACTGGGTCATGGTGGCCGATGCCGTGGGCCTGGGCGCCTTTGCCGCCATCGGTGCCCAAAAGGGGGCCGCGGGTGGGCTCGGCGGCTTCGGCATCGTCATGATGGCGGCCATGACCGCCACCGGCGGCGGCGTGGTGCGGGATATCCTGGTGATGGAGATCCCCGCCGTGCTCCGCACCGACTTCTACGCCAGCGCCGCCATCCTCGGCGGCGTATGCTTCGTGGCGGTCCGGGCCGCCGGCGCGCCAGAGCAGGTCCAGCTCTTCACCTGTCTGACGGTCACCCTTGTTCTGCGTCTGCTCGCCATGCGCTTCGGCCTTTCCCTCCCGCGGATAAAGGGGCTCGCCCCCAGGCCGGGGGAGGGAGACGCAGAGGACGGTAAGGGGTAAAACGGGACATCCGCCCCCCCTACTTGGAGCCGAACACGGTCTTGAGCAGGTCCGTGGTGCGGGCCGCGGGGTTGGTCCTGATTTTTTTCTCCTCTTCGCCCAGCATGGTGAAGAGACCGTCCAGGGCCTTGTCGGTCACGTAGGTGTCCAGGTCAAGGGATGTCCCGCCCGCCAGGGCCGCCAGGGGAAGGGCCTCGTACTTGCCGATCATCTCCTGGTACGCCCGGGTGGTTCCCACCTCGGACATGCTCTTGGCGATGACCGGCTTGAACTCTTCGAACAGCTTGGGGCGGGTCTTCCCTTCCAGGAACGTGGTGGCGGCCCGGTCTCCGCCGTTGAGGATCTTCTTGGCGTCGTCAAAGGTCATCTGACGGACCGCGTCGCCGAAGAGTCCCGCGGCCTTGGGCGCCGCCTTCTCGGCCGCCCGGTTCATGCTCAGAACGAATTCGTCCACCTGCTTGCGGTAGCCCAGGGTGCCGAGGACGTCGGCAGCCGTGCGGATTTTTTCCGGCAGGAGGATCTTGACCAACTGGTTGCCGAAATAGCCGTCGGGCTTTGCCACGGCGTTCACTGCCCGTTCCGTGCCCGTGGCCAGTGCCTCCTTCAGTCCCTTGACCACCGTGGCGTCGTCGAGGGCGGAACCCTGCAGCAGGGGCGCGGCCCGTTGCGTCAGTTCATCGAGAAAACCGGCCCGGCACTCTCCTGCGGTCACGAGCGTTGCCAGACAGGCGAGCAGCAGCAGACGTTTCATGGGTGCCTCCTTTTCCGTACCGAGTGTGCCTCCCCATCCACGTGAAGTATGATTGGTTTTGCCGATTATGCAAGACAGGGCGCACCTTCCGTCCCATTTCCA
Organism: Geobacter sp. PheSNFMC; assembly: GCF_059620965.1. NCBI lineage: Bacteria > Pseudomonadati > Thermodesulfobacteriota > Desulfuromonadia > Geobacterales > Geobacteraceae > Geobacter > Geobacter sp. PheSNFMC. The sequence goes on along the minus strand of NZ_JCAMRN010000017.1, from coordinate 25,796 downwards.
TCCAGCGAGGTAGAGTTATGGCTTCCCTCACCCTTCGACACCTGGCAGGCAACACCTGGCTCATCCCCGCACCGGCCGCCATCGGCGTGTATGTGCGCGACGGACGGGCCGTGCTCATTGACAGCGGCAACGACGAGGATGCGGGACGGCAGATCCTGAAGCTCCTGAACGGCCAGGGGTGGACCCTTGACCTCATCGTCAACACCCATTCCAATGCCGACCACATCGGCGGCAACGCGTTCCTTCAGAAAAAGACCGGCTGCCGCATCGCTGCCACGGTCCCGGAGGCCGCCTTCATCGCCAATCCGATCCTTGAGCCGTCCTTCCTCTACGGCGGCTATCCCGTGAAGGCGCTGCGCAACAAGTTTCTCATGGCCAAGCCGTCCACGGTCACCGACATCATCGAAGCCACCGGCCCCATCCTCGACACGGGGTTGGAGGCGGTCACGCTGGCCGGACACTTTTTCGGCATGATCGGCATCCGCACCCCGGACGGCGTCCTCTTTGCCGCCGACAGCCTGTTTCCGGAGTCAATCCTCGCCAAGTACCCCATCTTCTACCTCTACGACGTCCGGGAGCACCTGGCGTCGCTCCGGCGGCTCCGGGAGCTGGACGCGGCCATCTATGTGCCGAGCCACGGGGCGCCTTCCCCGGAGATCGGCCCGCTGATAGAAGCCAATGAACAGCGGGTGCGCCAGACCGTTTCCTTTGTGGAGTCCTGCTGCGCGGCGCCGGCCTCCTTCGAAACGGTGCTTGAACGCGTCTGCGGGGAGTACGGCATCGTCCTCGACCCGAACCAGTACGTGCTCGTGGGGAATACCATCCGCTCCATCCTCGCCTTCCTGTCCGAAGAGGGGCGGATCGCCATGATCTTCGACGGGGGCAGGCTGCTTTGGGGCGCCGCCGAGCAACGGGAGGCGTGAGATGGGACAGTCGTTCCGACCCCGCAGGCCCGGCAAGCCGCCCGTGCGCAGCGATGCCGAGCTCGATGAGATGGTGCGGCGCATGCGCGCGGAACAGTCCGGCCCCGGCAGCTACCGGGAGCAGTCGCTGAAGATCCACGGCTGGATCTGCGCCAAGTGCGGCCGGGAGTTTGAACTCAACAATCTGCACCTGCTCACGGTGCACCACCGGGACGGCAACCATCACAACAATCCCCCCGATGGCAGCAACTGGGAGAACCTCTGTGTATGGTGCCACGACGACGAGCACAGCCGCGGCGTGCTTGGGGACTATCTGGACGACCGCAGCAAAACGTGAGTAGGCAACTGCCACCTCCGGAATAAAGAAGGCCCCGGAACCCGGGGCCTTTTCTGTCTCGCAAGGTTGCGCAGGGGCAGAACCCCGGCGCCGCTATTTCCGCGCGGGAACCTGCTCGGTCTTTACCTGCTTCCACGTGGAATCGGGATCGAACAGTTCCATGGCCTCGGCCCTGCGCCGGGTGTCCTTGCCGAGATTTTTTTCGTACACCTTGCCCGCCTGATTCACGATGAAGGTCATCACCCCCGAGTTGCCGTATTCGGCGGGATAGGCAACCAGCGCAAAGCCAAGGAGCATCTTGTCCTTGATCACGTAGTGGTATGCTCCCCCGGCGGCATGCTTTCCCTGGCCCTTGAGAACCTTGAAATAGTAGCCGTGGAAGGGGGAGAGGTTGCGCTCCGGCGCATACCCTTCCTTTGCCGCCTGGGCCACCAGCGGACCGAGGGGGCTCTGCGGCTCGCCCTCCTTCGCTTCCCAGTAGAGCCCGTCACGGTTTCCCTCCGTGCTGAAAAGCCGCTGGGCGAACTCGACCTTTCCTCCGCCGCGGCAATCCTTGCTCGCATATTCCTGTTGGGCATCCACGTATGCGTCGAGCACATCGATGACGTGCAGCTCATTCCTGCCGATCCTCCGCTTCAGGATTTCGTTCTTACCTTTCCCCACGTCAAAGGCCCAGCGGGAGCCTTTTTTTACGATGGGAATCGGCATGGTCCACTGGTCGGGGCCCACGTGCACGACTGCCGTGGTTGCCGATTTCCGCTCAAGTCGGTTCGCCTGTTCGTACGAACTGAGGAAGCGCTCCCGATCCGTCTTGTCCGCCACCTCGTCGCCCGAAGAGATCAACTCCCTGCTGCCGGGGCCCAGGATCAGCAGCAGTTCCTTCTCGTCATGCGCTCTTACGGCAGCAACGAGGGCCTTGACCGCATCGTCGGGTGAGGCGAAGGTTCTGTGCCGAACGGTTGCGGCCGTGGAGGGCGAGGCTATCAGCGACAGGAGCATGGCAACGGCTGCGATAACGGCCGCCAGGGCGAGCCGGCCGCGTGCGCCTTGATGGTGGGATGCGAACTGTTTCATGTGTCTTCTCCTCTGCGCGCAGTGGGCTCTCGGGGAACGGAACGTCCGGCAGTGGCTGGCGCTACCTGAATTCCTTCTTGCCTCCACCGCGGCCACCGCCGCCCGGCGCTCTCATTTCGCCGCCCCCTCTGCCGCCGCCGGAAGGTGCCCGCTGTCCGCTCCAGCCCCCCCTGCTGCCCCCCTGGGGCGCCGGCGTGACGCTCCGGAAGCTGGATTCGCCGCGTTTGATGGCCCGGCGTTCAAACGAACCTTCGCCCACGCCCTGGAAGGGGGTATCGCGTCTTGCCGGCTTCTGCACCTGCTCGCGCTGGGGTGGTTGCGCCTGTGGCGCGACCGTGCTGTCCCGCCGCTGGACTTGGCCGGGGCCTTTCCCCGGTTGTGGCGTGCCCGGCACGTCACGCCGCTCACGAGCCGGCTGCTGCCTGCTCTCCGGCCGGCCAGGGAATTTATCGGGGTAGCCGCGCGTTTCCGGCCTGACCGGTGCCATCCGTGGCGGCCGCTTGCCGTAGAATTCGCTCGTTCTCCTGTCCCGATAGGCCACGCCCCGCCGGTGAACGGGGTTGTGCTGCCAGACGTGGCTGACCACGTTCCCTCGATAGTAGTAGCGGTGGAACCGTCTCGTCTTGCCGATGTCCACGTAGACCCGGTGGACCGGCCAATCGAACCAGGCCCAGGCAAAGAGGTCGAAGCCGATGAAAATCCCCGGGCCGAAGCCGATATAGCCGCCCGTGACGGCGAACCCGGGCGGATAGTACCAGTAGTAGGGCGGGTAGGCGGGATACCACCAGGGGCCGTACACATACAGGGGGTTGTAGACCGGCACATAGACGATGGTCGGGTCGGCCGGTTCGATCCGGATGATTTCCTTCTCATGGATGACCTTCTGCTCGGTGGTTGTTTTGAGATTTCCCTGTTCCTCGGCCTTGCGCCTCAGTTCCTGAATGGTGGCCGTAACATCGTCCTCCTGACTCAGGAAGGCATCGCCCAGCTTCCTCGTCTGGTCGAGCTTTTCGCTCATGGCGAAAAGGACCTCCGGGAAGTGGCAGAGCGACTTGACGCTGGGATCCCAAGACTTTTCCTGGAGGGCTTTATCCAACTCTTCACCCTTAAGGCCCATGTTTTGCCGCCGCCATCGCTCCGCATCCACCACTTCAAGCGGATAGGTGGAAGCCATCAGTATCTGGGCCGTCAATGAGTCGGGGTAGAGGGCAATCGGCGCAAGCATCTGGGTCAATTCCTCTTTGCTGAATGTAGTTGCCTGCTCGGGTGCGCTCTCTTCGTCCTGCGCAAGCAAGCCGGCCGGTATCATGAGCATGACGATGATGATGCAGGCCAACCGCAGCGCTCTCGTGATTATCGATTTCATACGATCTCCTCTGGTGCCTTCCGGAGCGTCATGACCCGGTCCGGAAGGCTGCCGGGCTTCGATTGAATCTCCTAAAGTATAACGGCAATTTTTTGTTGCGCATCCCTTGCCCGGCCATTTGGACAGCCGCGTGCGCACGGGCCTCCAGCGGCGGCACGGGGTGCGGCGCTGCCGCTTATCCGCCGCACGCGCACCGAAATCAGAATAAAGAATCTTGCATATTTCAGTGACGCGGGTATGTTCATTGTCATTATCCCGCGCCTGAGCCATTCACGGCCGCGGGAGACAGCTTACGACCGGAGGCACGCATGGAACCGAAAAACTGGACACCGGCAGAACTCTTGCACCTTTCGAGTGGCCACTGGAACATCGGCGCGCTCCACGCCGCAGTGAGCCTGGATGTCTTTACCCCCCTTACCGGCGGGGATATCACGGCCGGGGAACTTGCGGAGCGGCTGGGCGTCGACGGCAGGGCCCTCGCCATGCTCCTGGATGCCCTCACCGCCATGGAGCTCGTGCGCAAGCGGGGAGAGCGCTACGGGGCAGCTCCCGCCGCCTGCCGCTTTCTCTCGCAGGATTCGCCCGATTACCTGGGCCATATCATCAGCCACCACCATCACCTGGTGGCCGGGTGGGCGCGCCTGGACGAAGCGGTGCGCAGCGGCGGACCGGTTCGGCAGAGCTCGTCCCACGGCAGCGACGAATCGGCGCGGGAGAGCTTCCTGATGGGCATGTTCAACCTGGCCATGCTGTCGGCTCCGCAGGTGGTGCCCCGGATCGATCTTTCGGGACGGCAACGGCTCCTGGACCTGGGGGGCGGCCCCGGTACCTGGGCCATCCAGTTCTGTCTCCACAATGCCGGGCTTCGGGCCGTGGTCTACGACCTTCCCACCACCCGTCCCTTTGCCGAGCGGACCATTGCCCGCTTCGGCCTGGCAGACCGGGTTTCCTTCGAGGAGGGGGATTTCCTCTCCGGGCACATTCCGGGGAGGTACGACGTGGCCTGGCTCTCCCAGATTCTTCACTCCGAGGGGCCCGAAGGGTGCGCGGTCATCCTTGGAAAGGCGGTGGCGGCCCTCGAGCCCGGAGGCATCATCATGGTCCAGGAGTTTATTCTGAACGATGCCAAGGACGGGCCGCTCTTCCCGGCCCTCTTTTCCCTGAACATGCTGGTGGGGACAGCGCGGGGACAGTCCTATGCCGAAGGTGAGCTGACGGCCATGATGGCGGCAGCCGGCGTGCGTGACCTGCGGCGTCTTCCCCTGGATCTCCCCAACGGTGCCGGCGTCATTGTCGGGACCGTTGCCTGAGATTCATCCCTTCATGAGTAACGACACGCCTGAGCATACCGGGCAACGACCCGAGCAGTGGCTCATGGGCGAGGCCCGGCAGGTGCGGGATCCTCTCATGGTCGCGATAGGTTGTGCCTTCGTGGCCGGGCTGCTGGTCATCCTCCAGGCCTGGCTTCTGGCGTCGGCCTGCCATCGGGTGGTTATCGAGGGCGCCGGAGGAGAGTCGGTACTTCCCCTTGCGGCTGCCGTTGCCGCCGTGGCCCTGGCGCGGGGCGTGCTGGCCCTTGTGTCCGAACGGCGTTCCGCCGCGGCTGCGGCGCGCCTCAAGGAACGGGTGCGCAGCGCTCTCTACCGGCGGCTCCTGGCCCTGGGACCGGCCGGCAGGGCAGGGGAGGAGACCGGCCCTCTGGTGGAAGCGGTGACGGCGGGCGTGGAAGGGCTCGAACCCTACGTGGCCCGCTTTCTGCCCCACCTGGCCCTGGCGGCGCTCCTGCCGACGGCGGTCCTGTTCGTCGTGGTCCCGGCCGAGTGGCGCGCCGGCCTCGTCCTCCTCTTCTCCGCCCCATTCATTCCCCTGTTCATGGTACTCATCGGCCGGGGCTCCGAAAGCCTCAACCGGCGCCAGTGGGGCCGGCTTTCCCTGCTGGCCGGACACCTCCTCGACCTGGTGCAGGGGCTGCCGGACCTGAAACTGTTCGGCGCGGTCAAGCGCGAGGCCGAGGCCGTGGCGCGGGTTTCCGAGGAGTATCGCCAAGCGACCATGGCGGTGCTCAGGATCGCCTTTCTCTCGGCCTTTACCCTGGAGTTTTTCGCCACCGTCGGCACGGCCGTGGTGGCCGTGGTGGTGGGGTTCCGGCTCCTGGCCGGCAACTTGGGGCTCGCCGATGGCCTCTTCGTGCTGCTCCTGGCGCCGGAGTTCTACCTGCCGCTCCGGACGCTGGGGCTCTCCTACCATGCCCGAATGCAGGGGGTGGCCGCGGCCGAGCGGCTCGCCCCCCTCATGTCCCTTCCCCTGCCCCATGGCGGGATGGACGGGCTGCCCGTCCCGCCGGGAGCGCCGGCCGTCCGGTTCGAAGGGGTCGGCTTCCGCTATGGCGGCGAACGGGGCGGGGTCGAAGGGATCGACCTGGAATTGCCGGCCGGCAGCATCACGGCGCTTGCGGGAGGGAGCGGCGCGGGCAAGACCACGCTGGTCCGGCTTCTGGTGGGGCTGGCCAGGCCGGAGCAGGGGAGGATCACTGTCAACGGGGTCGACCTGGGACTCGTACAACCGGACGCCTGGCGGTCGACTATCGCCTGGGTGCCCCAACGTCCCTTTTTCTTCAGGGCGACCATTCGGGAGAACCTTCTGCTCGGCCGGCCGGATGCCTCCGATGACGATATCCGTGCCGCCCTTGATGGGGCGGCGGCAACGCCTTTCATCCGACGGCTGCCCCAGGGGCTTGAAACCTTGCTGGGCGATCGGGGCGCGGGGCTGTCCGGGGGCGAGCTGCGGCGGCTGGCCCTGGCGCGGGCGTTTGTGCGCCGGGCGACGCTCGTGGTCCTGGATGAGCCGACCGCCGGTCTCGACCCCGAAAACGAACGCCTGGTGGGCGATGCCCTGGACCGGATCGCCGCGGGAAGGACGGTGCTGGTGATTTCCCACCGTGAGGAGACCATCCGCCGGGCCGGGCGGGTGGCGGTGCTCGCGGGAGGCACCATCGAACGGGTCATGGAGCCCGAAGCGTTTCTGGCGCAGGAGGGCCCGGCGTGAGAGAGCTCTTCCGCATCCTCGCCGTGGCCCGCGGGCAGTGGCCCTGGATGGCGGCCGGCATGCTCCTCGCCGTGCTCGTTATCGCCGCCAACGCGCTTCTCATGGCCGTCTCCGGCTGGTTCATCGCCTCCATGGCCGTTGCCGGCACCACGGGCGCCGCCTTCAACTACTTTTTCCCCTCGGCCGCCATCCGGGGCCTCGCCATCCTGCGGACCGTGGGGCGCTACCTGGAGCGCTTGGCGACCCACGAGGCCGGTTTCCGGGTCCTTGCCCTCTTGCGCGTCTGGCTTTTCCGGCGGCTTGAGCCCCTGGCGCCGGCAACGCTGGAGCGGTTGGGCGGGGGAGACGTGGCCGGGAGGCTCCGGGCTGACGTGGATGCCCTGGAAAGTCTCTATCTGCGGATCATGCTCCCTCTCGCCGCCGGTGGGGTTGCAATCCTGGCTGCGACGGCTTTTGTTGCAATCTGGAGCACCTCTGCCGCCGGGGTTCTTTTTCTCGCCCTGCTGGCCGCCGGGGTGGGCCTGCCCCTGGTGGCGCGGCGACTGGCCGAGGAGCCCGGCCGCCGTTCCGCCGAACTGGCCGGCAGCCTGCGGGAAACCGTGACCGAAGGGCTGCAGGGCGGAGAGGAGCTGATCCTGCTGGGGGCGACCGAGCGTCAGGCCGCACTGGTTGACGATCTTTCGCGACGGCTGGTGGCGGAACAGGAGCGTCTGGCGGCAGGAGGAGGCATCACCCTGGCGGGAGGGATTGCCTGCGGCGGGGTCGGGGTGGCCGCGGTCCTTGCGATTGCATCCTTTCAGGTTGCCGCCGGGGAACTCGGCGGACCGTTGCTGGTGATGCTGCTGCTCTTTGCCGCGGCTGCCTTCGAGTCAGCCGGCGGAATGCCCGCTGCGCTCCAGCACCTGCCGGCCGCCCGGGAGTCGGTGCGAAGAATTCTCGAGCTGGCCGATTCTCCGCCGCCGGTGCCGGAACCTGCCGTGCCAGCGCCTCTCCCGGCATCCGCGGGGATCGCCTTCCGCAACGTCTCGTTTTCCCATGCCCCTTCCCTGCCGGTACTTCGGGACTTCAACCTGGACGTGCCCGCCGGGGGACGGGTGGCGCTCATGGGTCCCAGCGGCTCGGGCAAGAGCACCGTGGCCGACATCCTCCTTCGCTTCCGCGATTACGGGGGGAGCGTCACCCTGGGGGGAGTCGAGCTCCGTGACCTGGGAGGGGAGGCTATTCGCGGGCTGATCGCTGTGGTTCCCCAGCAGCCCCACCTCTTCAACGGCACCATCAGAGAGAATATCCTTCTGGGCAACCCGGCGGCCGAAGAGGAACAGGTGCGTCGGGCCGTCCGGGATGCTGCCCTTGCCGAGTGGGTCGACGGATTGCCCCTGGGTCTGGATACCCCGGTGGGTGAGGGGGGGAGTGCCGTGTCGGGAGGAGAGGCCCGCCGGATCGCCCTGGCCCGGGCCCTGCTGAAGGATGCGCCGGTTTTTCTGCTGGACGAGCCCACCGAAGGGCTCGACTGGACCACCGAACAACGGGTGATTGCAGCGTTGGCGAATCGGATCGGGGGGAAGACCGTGCTGATCATCTCCCACCGCCCAGCCTGCGGTGCCCTGGCTGAACGGGTGCACTATTTCTTTAAAGTTCACTGAGGTTGTGCCGATGAATCAGATAAAGAGCCGACGCGCAATCGTCCAGGGAGCCAAGGTACGTGGAAGAGCCAGTCTACCGTTTTTCCTTTCTTTCAGTGGCCCAGGTCCATTCGTTTGCCATGGACCAGCCGGTCTCCATCGTCCTGGGCCCCGACAACATGTACTGGGTTGTTCCCGACGCCATGGTGGGCGAACTCCACCGGCGGGGTTTCCAGTTCTTCCGTTGATCCCACTTTGACATTGACTGGAAACGCGCGATGGCGGTAGTATTCCGTGCTTGGGATCTGACCGACCGATACCGTACGTCCCCGGGATGCGCCTGCTCCTGGGGGTTTTTGTTTCACCGTGAGACACCGATGATCACCACTCTGAAATGCCCCCGCTGCCGAACCGAAACCGTCTGGGAGGGGAATCCCCACCGGCCGTTCTGTTCGGCACGCTGCAAGACCGTTGATCTGGCCGCCTGGGCCGACGAGGAATATCGCATCGCCGGTCCCGAGACCCCTGCCGACAACGACGAAAACGACCGAGAGTAAGGAGCACTCCATGTCCGACGTACGTTTGCGCTTCGCGCCGAGCCCCACGGGCTACCTCCACGTGGGGGGAGCGCGTACCGCTCTTTTCAATTGGCTGCTGGCCCGCAAGCAGGGCGGGACGTTCATCCTGCGCATCGAGGATACCGATGTTGCCCGCTCCACCCAGGAATCGGTGGATGCCATCCTCCAGGGGATGGAGTGGCTCGGCCTCGACTGGGATGAGGGGCCCTTCTATCAATCCGAGCGGTTTCCCGTCTACCGGGAGTTCGTGGAACGGCTCCTGGCCGAGGGAAAGGCGTACCGCTGCTACTGCACGCCCGAGGAGTTGGAGGCGCGGCGCGAACAGGCCATGAAGGAGGGACGCAAGCCCAAGTATGACGGTACCTGCCGCGAACTTGACGCTCAGGACGCCGACAGGCCCTTCGTGGTCCGCTTCAGGGCCCCCCGCGAAGGGGTGACCGCGTTCGACGATCTGATCAAAGGCCGGATCGCCTTTAACAACGAGGAACTGGACGACCTGATCATACAGCGCACCGACGGGACTCCCACCTATAACTTCGTGGTGGTAATCGACGATGCAACTATGGGGATCACCACTGTCATCCGGGGTGACGATCACATCAACAATACGCCCCGTCAGATCCTGCTCTACGAGGCCCTGGGCTATCCGGTGCCCCGCTTTGCCCACGTGCCGATGATCCTCGGCGCCGACAAGACCCGGCTTTCCAAGCGGCATGGCGCCACGAGCGTCATGGCTTACCGCGACATGGGGTTCCTGCCCGAGGCGATGGTCAATTACTTGGTGCGGCTTGGCTGGAGCCACGGGGACGAAGAGATCTTCAGCCGGCAGGACCTGGTCGAGAAGTTCACGATTGAAGCGGTGGGCAAGTCGGCTGGGGTGTTCAATCCGGACAAGCTCCTCTGGCTCAACCATCACTACATCAAGGAGAGCTCACCCGAGCGGCTCGCGGAGCTGCTGGTGCCGTTTCTCCGGGAGCGGGGGGTCGACCCCTCGGCCGGACCGAACCTTCCCCTGGTGGTCAAGACCCTCCAGGAGCGGTCGCGGACCCTCGTGGAGATGGCCGATGGCGCCCTGTTCTACTATCGGAGCGATGTCAGCTATGACGAGGAGGCCGCCGCCAAGCACCTGGTGCCGGGAACGCTGCCCCTGCTCGCCTCGCTCGCGGAGAAGCTCGACGCGTGTGCCGATTTCAGCCATTCGGGGCTCGAGGCCGCGTTCAAGGAGTTCATCGCGGAAAAGGGGATCAAGTTCGGGCAACTGGGACCGGCCGTGCGCGTTTCCCTGTGCGGCGGCACCGCTTCACCCGGTATCTACGAGGTTGTCGAGGCTCTCGGCAAGGACGAGACACTGCGGCGGTTGCGCCGGGCCGTGGCGTACCTGGAACGGTAGACCTAAGCATGTAGCGCACTGCACAAGGGGCGGCACGATCGGATTCGTGCCGCCCCTTTGGTGTCGAGAGGTCCGGCCCTTGCCCCGGCGACTTTCCGAGGCTGGGGGCAGGGTATTATTTGAACCGTTTCAGGAGATCGAAGGCCCGCCGCACACGGGTCACGATCCGTATGGGCTGGACCGGCTTGGCGATGAAGTCGATGAAGCCGGCCTCCAGGGCCCGCTGCTCGTCCTCGCCGGTAGCCTTGGAGGTAAGGAGAATCATGGGGGTGTCGGCGATCAGGGGGTTTGCCCGTACCGCCCGCATGAGACTGAATCCATCCATGCGGGGCATGACCGAGTCGCAGATGATCAGGTCGGGCTTTTCCGCCACGGCGGTTTTGAGCCCTTCCACCCCATCGCCGGCCAGCAGGACGTCGTATCCTTCCTTGTGCAGGGCCACCTGGATTATCGTGGCCACCGGCGGCGTGTCCTCAACCACCAGAATCTTCTGACGCTGGGAATCCTTGGCTTTGCCGTGCAGGTAGTGCTTTTCGATCGCAGTCAGCAGTTCCTGGCGGGTGGCCAGGACCGGGATGATCTGTACCCCGTTTTTTTTGCCCAAAAAATCGATCGTTTCTACGTCGAAGGGGTCATTGATGGCGAGCGCCAGCATGTTGTCCTTCTGCTTGATGGGAAACACCTGCTTTTGTACCGCGATGTCCTGGGGCACAAGCGCGAGCAGCTCGGGAGGGAACGCATAGTCCGCGAAATCTCTTACCGTCTTGAAGGCGAACTGCTTGGAGAGGGCGTCGATCAGTTCGTCGCCGTTAATGACCCCCATCTCTTCCAGGATCTGGCCGAGGCGCTTGCCGCTCCCCTTTTGCCGATCAAGGGCCCGCTCAAGGGTCTTTACCGTGATGATCCCCGCATCCACGAGAAGATCGCCCAACTGCTTCTTGTCCGACATGTATGCTCTCCATTGCGTTTGTGGTAGTGATCTTGCGGTCCGACCACTACTATGACACACTTTGCACCGTATACCAACCGCTTGATATCACACCGGTTGCGGTGTGACCCTTGGCCGGCGTATGCGCACTCGCCTGTCGCATGTGTATCCCATGGTAATCAAATCGGCCGGTAATGAGAATACTTTAGAGTTGTTGTCAAAAAATCCGGGGGGTTGTCGTGGGGAAACAGGAGGCGCAGGCGGGGGCTTTTGTTCGATATGTCAGGCAGGATTAACGCACATGATCCTCAGGATAGGTGCCTGTCTGGTGAACTGGGCAGTCGGTGCCGGCGCGGGTGACAGAGAAGCCATCCAGTGGTCTGCGGTCATGCCAGCCGTTGGGGCTCTGCCTTCGATGGCACTCTCTCTGCAAAACCGATAATGGTTCGAAATCACAGGAAATGGCTGTATTCGAATGCACCATTGGATGTTCGCCCTGGCCAACCCTTCGGCAAGGCTGCCTCACATAATGGCGTCCGTTCTGCGGTACGCTCCGACCGCTGGGGAAAATAGGGGTTGACGGGGGAACGTCTACATTGTAAATTCGCGTGGTTAAAAGAAATTGAGGTTTCTTGCGTCTTTTTGTCACGGGAATCCTATTGCCAGCCAGAACAGCCCTCATATACTCGAACGATTTCGCCCGGTTCAGCTATGGCGACGACCATCCGTTCAAGATTCAGCGTTTTCTCCTCGCCTTCGAGCTCATGCGCGCCTATGGCCTCATGGAGCTTCCGGACGCCAGCACCCTCGACTGTCCCCGGGCCACGGAAGAGGCGCTGCTCACCTTTCACTCCCCCGACTATCTCGATCGTCTCAGGGAATTCAGCGAGTCGGACGATGCCCGCGCTGATTTCCGGTACGGTCTCGGCGATCTGGACAACCCGGTTTTCCGGGGGCTCTACGACTGGGCCCGGCTGGGTGCCGGAGGGACCATCGAGGCGGCCCGGCTGGTTGCCGAGGAGGGCTACGACATCGCCTTCAACCTCGCGGGGGGGTGGCATCATGCCCATCGGGCCAAGGCCTCGGGATTTTCCTATCTGAACGACGCGGTCGTGGCCATCAACCTGCTCCTGGAAAAGGGCCTGCGGGTGGCGTACCTCGATATCGACGCCCACCACGGCGACGGCGTGCAGGAAGCGTTCTACGATACGGACCGGGTCCTGACCATTTCGATTCACGAGAGCGGCATGTACTTTTTCCCCGGCACCGGTTTCGAGGGGGAAACCGGCACCGGCGCGGGCACGGGGTATTCGGTCAATATCCCGCTTGTGGCCCACGCCGACGATGCGCTTTTCATGAAGGCCTTCGACGAAGTGGCGTTTCCGCTTCTCGCCGCCTATAATCCCGATGTCCTCGTGACCCAACTGGGCGCCGACACCTTCCGTACCGATCCCCTCACGCGGCTTGAGGTGACGACTCACAGCTACACCTACATCCTGCGCAAGCTCAAGGCGCTCGGCATTCCCTGGGTTGCCGTGGGAGGGGGCGGATACAACCTGGTCAACGTGGCCAGGGCCTGGACCCTTGCCTGGGGTGTGATGAACGGGGTCGAGCTGCCGCCGCGGCTGCCGGATTCGTTCGTGTCGATTATCGGCCGGCTCGGCTATCCCAACAGGATGCTCCTCGATGCCATGCACTGGGCCCAGGAGGACGACCGCAACCAGGCCCTGGATGCGGTGGAGCACAGCATAGCCCTCATCCGGAAGACGATTTTCCCGGTGATCATCGGTTCCTATGGCGAGACTTCCGGGGAATGAACCGCTGGTGGCGGCTTCGGGCCGCGAGCTCCATACCCTGCGCGAGATCAATGGTCTCGGCCAGGCGGAGCGCGACCGGATTTACGCCGGCCTGATTCCGCCCCGGCTGTTCGAACTGCTCGGAATGTCGCACGAAACCCTCAGGGGGTCCGACGGGCTCGGCAGGGTGCGGATCATCGCCCCGGAGGGAATCGGCCTGGTGCGGATCGAGGTGAGGGCACGGCCCGATGACCGGGACACAGTCTTCTTTCTGGAACTGGCCGATACCCCGTACCGGCAGATGGAGCTGGCCTTCTGCATCATTGCCGACCCGCATGCCCCGCGTTTCGATGTGGACAGGGATGCCGAAGGGCGGTCCAACTATTTCGCCTCCCAGGGGCGGAACGTTCCCGAGGAGATCCGTGCCATGGCTGCGGGGTTGTTCCCGAACCAGACGCGTCACGGGCTCAATCTGTTCGGCGAGTTCTTTCCCCGGTTCGAGCGGTTTGTGGATGCCCTCGGCGTGGAAATGATCGCGGCGGAGCCCCTGACCTACGACAATGCAATCCGGTACGAGAAGTACGGCTTCGACTATGTCACGGGCAAGCGACTCATGCTGGAGATCGACCGGGAATTCAGGCCCGGCGGAATTCTCCACCAGCGGCTCGACGGCTCGACGCCATTCCGGCTGCCCGGCGCCGAACGGACGGTGCGTGGGCGGAGCTGGGCCATCCACGACGGCATCATGGACGAGCCGTGGGACGACGTGCGCATCTATAAGATGATCGGCATCCATGCGGGAGTCGATACCTTTCCCGACCGGCAGAACGACCCCGCTGGCGAAACACGAGGAGGAGTACGACTATGAGTGCGCAGGTGCAGGACCTGACTCCCATCAAGGGAGTCACCTACTACTATCCCCCCCTTGACGCGGTGCTCGTCTTCAAGGACGGCGCGGCCGAGATTCCCTATGGCGGGCTGCCGGTCCCCCTTCTGGAGGAGGATTACGCCTCCCTCGACGGAGAGCCCTCCTATGATGCGGTGGGCAGGGGCGTCTACCAGGCCCTGCGGACCAACCCGGACTGCATCCACTGCGCGGCCTATGCGACGCTGCTGCGGGACGCCTACCCCCACTACCTGGCGGAGCTGGCCAGCCACGCCATCATGCTGGACAGCAAGGATGTGGAGGTCCCTTACATCGACCGGAAGATCGCCAGCCTCAAGGTCCTCTCCCTCCTCGAACCCGGCAATGGGGGGCTTCCCCTGGAGATCGGCCGTGCCTATCTTGACCGGGGACTGCGGCTTTCGGCGCTTCACATGTCCACGGTCAGCATCTACCGGGCCGAGCACTTCCTGCGGCGCGCCCTGGAACTGAAGCCGGGGGACGGCAGAGCGCTCCGCCTGCTGGGGGAGGTCTGCTACCTGCTGGGGAAATACGAAGAGGCTGCCTCCTGCTGGCGCGATACCCTTGATCCGGCCGATGCCGATGAAGCGGAGCGTTTCCGGGTACGGCTTGCCCGAATCAGCGAGGGGCGGCTCCCCCTCATTGCCCCGGTGGATTACCTGGAGGCCATCGGAGCCGCCTTTGCCTGTTTTCACGCCGGCGGCTACGAGGAAGCCGTCGCCATTCTCCAGGACGTGCTCATGGACGGGATCTTCTGCGCCGAGTTTCCCATTGCCGACATCCACTGCGTCATTGGCAAGAGCTTCATGCACCTGGACATGCCGCGTTATGCCGAGGAGTCGTTCCGCGCCGCGCTTCAGCTCGATCCGGCCCACGAGGAGTCGCTTGCCTGCCTCAGGAAGGCCACGGGGGAGGAATAGGATATGTTTGGCTTCAGTATTGCAGACTGGATCTTCATCGCGCTGGTCATGGCCACGATTTTCGCCTGTGTCGCCATTAGCGACATGCGCCGCCCGAAGCGCTGAAGCAATTCAGCCGGATCACCCGGAAAGGCCGCCAAATGACCGAAGATCAGGAACTGGAAATGGAATCGCGCCCCCTCGGCCTCGTGCTGCTGACCGGGCTCTATCTCTTTTTCTTCATCGTCACGGCCACCAGTTACGGTAATCCCTTCCCCTTTCTGGGGAGGATATACGTGGGCACGGCGGCCAAGGCAATCGTGTTCGTTGACAGCCTCATCTGCCTCTATCTCTTTCTGGGGATCCACAAGAGGCAACTGCTGACCTGGTATTGCCTGATCGGCTACAACCTCTTCGAGGTGGTGAACACCATCGTCAACCTGAACATGATTTCCACTGCCGAGCTGGAACGGATTATTGGAGAGCCGATCGACAAGGAAGCCCTGGTGGTCAACAACATCGCCAGCGCCCTGGCGATCCTGCTGTTAACGCAGTACATTTACCGGCACCGCTCGTTTTTTACCAACCGGCGTCGCTATCTTTTTTAATGTGAGCGCGAAGCGGCCCTGAACACCGCTGTTGAGGCACGACCGCGCCTCTGGTATCATGCCGGCCACTATCGCGCGAGGAATAATACCGTGGTTTTTGTTTCACAGATGGATTCGGCACACGATGGCGAAGGGCTCTTTCATAAGCTGATGCACGGTCTTGCCCCCTCCTTTTTCCAGAAAGAGGGGTGCGATTGCCGGGTTGACCTGACCGATACCCGCGGGGTTTCCATCCGGATCGAGAACCTCAACAAGCACTTCGGCGAGAAACATGTCCTGAAGGATGTCAATCTGGCCATCAACGCGGGGGAGACCTTCTGCATCATCGGTCCGTCCGGAACCGGCAAGAGCGTTCTCCTGCGCCATATCGTCAAGCTGGAGCGACCTGACAGCGGAGAGATTTTCATCGACGGCCATCCGGTCTTCGTCAACAGGGGAAAGGATACGCCGAGCGACTACCGCTACAGCATGGTGTTCCAGTCGTCGGCCCTGTTCAACTCCCTGACCGTGGGCGAGAACGTGGGGCTCTGGCTGCGCGAGAAGCGTATCTGCAAGGAACAGCGCATCCGGGAGATCATCCGCGAAAAGCTGGCCATGGTGGGGCTGGAGAATACCGAGCAGCTCAAGACGTCGGAGCTGTCGGGCGGCATGAAGAAACGGGTCGCCATTGCCCGGTCCCTGGCCATGAACCCCGACCTCATCCTGTATGACGAGCCGACGGCGGAGCTGGATCCCGTGACCACCGACGAACTGGCGAACACCATCCTGAGGCTGAAGGAAACGACGAAAAACACCACCATAATCGTGACTCACGATCTGAACTTCGCCCTTTATGTCTCAGACCGCATCGCCATGATGCACGACGGCGGGATCGTCGACGTGGGCACCCCCGCCGAGATAAAGGCAAGCCAGAACCCGATTGTGAGGGGGTTCATCTACACGACCACCAAGGGGATCAAGGGCGAATGACCGCGTGACCGCGTCTGGCGTTTCGCCCACAGGGGAAGATCCATGAGAGGATACGGAAAAGCGTTTGTTGCATTGAGTGCCACACTGGTCGCCGGCGTCTCGTTCCTCGCGGGCTGTGCCGCGCTCAAGCAGGACCGTCCGCTCCTGCCGGTCAGGGAGTATGAGCGGATGATCGTCGGGCGGCTCGATGCGGAGTACGTGGGGACCGACAACTGTGTGGCCCGCTGCCACAAACATGAGAAGATAACCGACGATTTCCGCCACAGCGTCCACGGGGAGCAAATCCGCCCCGAAACAGGCCTCCCCCTGGTCAACTGCGAATCATGCCACGGCCCGGGAAGCCTGGCCATCGAGAAAGTCGGGGAGGACGTGGAGTACAATGACGAACACAAGGTCAAGTGCGACACCGGCAAGCTCCTCGATATCAAGAACCTGCATACCCCCGCCCAATCGCTCATCTGCCTCAAATGTCATACCGCCGCGTCAACGCCGAGTCTTGCCCACTGGAACACCGGCGTTCATGCCCTGAACGACGTCGGATGCTTCGACTGTCACAAGCTTCACCAGGGCTCCCAGCAGAAGGTGAGCCGGGAGGAGATGGCGGAGATGTGCTACGGCTGCCATCCCCAGGTGAAGGCCGAAGCCCAGCTCTTTTCACACCATCCGCTCCGGGAGAGGAAAATGGCGTGCACCGACTGCCACGAACCCCACGGCTCCACCCAGGAGCACCTGCTGCGGGGCAACACGGTCAAGGAGATGTGCACCCGCTGCCACATGGACAAACAGGGCCCCTTTGCCTTCGAGCATGGCGACGTGACCGAGAACTGCTCCACCTGCCACACTCCCCACGGCTCGGTCAGCAACCATCTTCTGAACGCGGCCATGCCGTTCCTGTGTCTCCAGTGCCATTCGGGACATTTCTACACCCTCGACGCGGACCCGGCGACTGCGTCCCAGAACAGGCGGCTTTTCGCCAGCCGCTGTACCGACTGCCATTCACAGATCCATGGAACCGACATGCCTTCCGCCGAAGGGCGTGCCTGGTTCCTGCAGTGAGTTGCCGACAACTGTGCCAAGGAGTTGACCCGTGAAGGAACTCGTGAGGCTAAGAGCAACGCTGGCGGCGGCGTTCGTGCTGCTTGCGGCGGCAATTCCGGCCGGTGCCGGAGGCGAGGAGCTGGCTGTGGCGGCAGAGCCGGAGGAACTCTCCTACACTGCCGCTGTTCCGCTGGAGAGTGTCACGGAAGAAGGCGAGTACGTCGAGGTGCCCCTTGAGGAGGTTGACGTCCGCACGCGGGAGATTGTCGATCTTTCCGCCGGCTACCGGTTTGTCGATGTCAGCCGCGAGGGGCGCCGGGCCGCGGAATACGATCGTCTCCGGTCGAGCGGGGCGGGGCGGTTCACCGCCGGATCCGTGGGCAGGGATCTCAAGCTGGTCGTTGAGGGCGAATACCTTAATACCAAGGACTACAACGCGTCCCTGCTGTTTGACTACAAGGGGTACTACCGGCTGAACCTACGGACCGAGGCGCTCTACCACAACCTTGACCATGAAACGCCGCACGTTCCCATCGCGACCGACCTGAACCCTGCTGACGAGTACGGCATGTACGTGCGGCAGGACAGCGTCAATTTCCGTTATAAATTCCACGACTATCCCATTCACCTCAATCTCGGCCACTGGATGCTGGTACGCGACGGCTACTCCCAGCTTCGTTTCTCCGATTACGGCTTCGACGAGTCGCCCGACCCGGCCGACCTGGATGCAAACAACCAGGACCGGCGCAACAGGCTCCTGTTCCGGACCCGTCCCGTCAAGAACCACACCCAGGAGGGGACCATCGGCTTTGACGCCCACCTGGGACCGGTCAATATCCTCTACACCTTCCTGATCAGGCAACTGGACGACGGCATCGCGCCGCCGGGCTTCCAGTTTGCGCCCCGCTATGGCGAAAACGGCGCCCTGATCCGCAGCGCCGGGCTCCTCCAGCACAACACCACCCCGGAGAGCCGCTACTACTCCCATACCGCCAAGCTCTACACGTCGCTTACGGGGGGGATCATCGGGTCCGCCTCCTATTCGTACGGCAAAAGGGACAACCAGTCGTCGCTCACGACCGTGGCCGGGGCCGACCAGACCTCCAACACCCTGCAGAATGTGGCCGGAGATTTCGTCTATACCCCCTGTCAATGGTTTTCGTTTTCGGTGAAGTACCGGCACCAGGAGATCGACCGGGACACGCCGTCCGTCGTTCAGGTCCCCTCGCTGTCGAACCCGGTTGTGGGTGTCCGGTCGGGCATGGACACGCGGCGCGATGTGGTGTCGGCCAACTTTTCCCTCCGTCCGAACACCATCCTGACCGTTAACGGCGAGTATCGGGGCGACTTCCTGCAGCGGTCGAACACCGGCACGGACGTTGACCGCTGGCGCCTGCCCGATACCACCTCCTCAAACCGCGGCACGATGACCCTGCTGTATCGCCCGTTCAAGGGGATGCGCCTGCGGGCGCTGTACGCCTACACGGCCACCGACAGCCCGTCCTACGGCACCGAGGCTGAAAACCGCCATGAGGGGAACATCCTGGCCTCCTACACCATGGCCGGGCGCTGGGGGATCTCCGCCAGTTACAAGATCGTCCGTGAAAACAACGATCACATCACGCAGGACGTCACTACGTTCGACGATCCGCCGTTGCACGGAACCCTGACCCTGCCGCGCGATCGCCGTTCGGTCCACGGGGCGGCGAGTGTCTGGTTCGCACCCCTTGAGCCCCTCATGGTGAGCGTCAGCGCAGGATACCTCCGGGACCACTCCGATCAGGCCATCCTCCTGTCCCGCTTTCTCCTCGGCGGATACGCGGGAACCCAGTACACTTCCGAGGCACAGATTGTATCATTGAACGCATCCTACCGGTTCACGGAGCGGGTCGACCTTTCCTTGGCGCTCCAGCAGGTGCGCTCACTCTCCGACTTCAAGCCCGAAGATACCACGGCCGACGGGATATCAACCTTCCTGATCAGGGATGTGTCGCGAGCCAAGACCATCGAGAACTCGCTCTCCGCGCGGGTCAATTACCATCTCTCGCGACTGGTTTCCTGCGGCCTCGACTATTCCTATCGGGATTACGACAATAAACTCTCTTCCCTGTACGAGGGGAATGTGCATCAGGTGACCGCTCTTGTGAGGGCGAAGTGGTAGCGGGATGACCGGAACCGAGTAATGGCGTTCAGAAAACCGTTCATAGCACTCGCGTGCATGCTCTGCCTCTGTTGCGGCGCGTCGTCGGCGTTCGCGGCGGGCAAGCTGGTGGCTGCCGTTCTGACCAGCGACATGGAGCGTTACCGTGATGCATACCGTTCGTTCCTCAAGGCCCTGGCGGCAAGGGGGTATGAGGAGGGGGCCGTGGAAGTGGTAACGCAGACGCCCAACCCCGATCCCATCTCCTGGGCGAACAGTGTGCGGAAATTCGATGCCATCAAGCCCGATCTTCTCGTGACGTTCGGCGCTCCCGCCACCCTTGCCGCCAAGCAGGAAACCAGCGGCATTCCCGTTGTGTTCGTGGACGTCTACGGGCCGGTCGAAACCGGCATCTCGCGCAGCATGTCCCAGACGGGGGGAAGCCTTTGCGGAGTCAGTTCCAAGGTGCCCGTGGCAACCCTCATCAGGGCCATGGGCGATATCCGGCCCATCAGGGTGCTGGGCGTTCTCTACAATACCCGGGAAGCCGGCTCCATCCTCCAGCTCAAGGAGGTCAAGCGTGTGGCTGCCCAGCAGGGGTTCGCGGTTGTCGAGGCGAACGTTCCGTCCGCCGCGGGGCTCGATACGGCGCTTACCTATCTGCTCGGCCGCGCTGACTGCCTTTTTGTCTCCGAGAGTTCGGTGATCGGCAAGGGGTTCGACCGCATCGTCCGGAAAGCCACGGACGCACGGGTGGCGGTCATCTCTCTTACGCCAGGCTCTTCTGAGCGGGGGGCGCTGGTTTCCCTCGAAATCAGCCCGACCGAACAGGGGCAACTGGCGGCGGATTACGCATCCAAGATACTTTCCGGCCGAAGGCCGGGAGAGTTCCCCGTTTACACGCCGCGCAAGGTTGACTTGGTGCTCAACATGGGAGTTGCCAGAACGCTGGATCTCCATGTACCATTCAAAGCACTGAGCGCAGCCACACGAGTGATCAAGTAGGGAGCAGCCGTGGCGCTCCCTTTGAGGTAGTTGATGGGAAACATCCTGATCGTTGATGATGACAGATCGTTTTCGCAGTTTCTGAAAAAGTACATCCGGCAGTGCTTTCCCGCGCTGCGCGTGCATACCTGCTCTGATCCCGTCCGGGCCCTCGGACTCATCAGGAAGGGGGATGTGGATCTCCTCCTCGTGGATTACGAGATGCCGGTCATGGATGGGGAAAAGGTGGTTCGCTATGCCTGCCAGGTGGGCATGGACCGGAACAGGATCATCGTCTTGTCGAGCCGTGATGCGGACTACCTGCACCAGCACTTTCCCCTGGGAACCTGCCTGGCGGTCATGAACAAGTACGAGGCCGGCCAGAAGGCAGTGCTCGACATGGTATTGGGATCACTGCAGCGCAAGACGTCGGAAGCGGTATGCCGGTGACGAAGGAGGCCATGGGATGGCTGGCAAGGAGATAACGGTCATTTTCTATCAACAGAACCACGTGAGGGACAACTGGAAGGTCGATTTGCAGGGACCCGAGTCGCAACGGTTTTTCGGCACGCTGGCCGACGATCTCTCCCGTAGCGGGGTTATTCTCAAACGGGCGGTCAACGACGGTTTCACCATCGACATCAACAGTTACAACGATCTGCTCAACGCGGTCCGGATATCGTCCCCGACCGACGGCTTTGCCAACGTGTGCGTTGGCCACGTGATCGGCCAGAGCCCGAATCTCGACCTGCTGGACGATATCAGGCGCGCCGTGACCCGCATTGCCTTTGCCCCGGAAACCGTCCCTCCCGAGGACCATAACCGCAAGGTCTGCCACAACTGCGGCTGCGGTTGCTGATACAGCCCTTTCAGGGTAGCACGGCAGGGAGGATTTCCGCCGTGACGGTATCGCCGTTCATGGTTACAACGGCATAGGTGAGGGTGCCGGCACCGCGCTTCAGGCAGCCCGGATTGACGTAGAGGATGCCGTCGATTGCTTCGACGCAGGCAACGTGGGTATGCCCGAAGAGGACCACTGCCGCGTCAACGGCCGCGGCCCGCTCCCGGAGCCGTTCAAGGCCCGATTTGACGTGGTAGGCGTCCCCATGGGTCAGGAGGAAGCGCCGGCCGGCCAGTTCCAGCGATGCCTCACGGGGGTGGGCAGGGGAGCAGTCGCAGTTGCCCTGGACTTTGATGATGGTTTTTCCCGTGGCATCCTCAAGGAAGTCGGCATCCTGGAGCTCGTCGCCCAGATGGACCACGTGGCCGGCATCTTCGTGCAGGTCGAGGATGCTCAGTGCCAGGCTCTGATTGCCGTGGGTATCGGAGAGGACCACGATTTTCATACTGTTCATTCTAGCAGAGCGCCACTGAACGCCTCAACAGGAATAGTGGGAACACCCGCTCATGGTGAAGCGCCCAAGCACTGATCACGGAAAGCGACGCCAGTTTCTCCGGCGCGGAGCGGACCCGACGGACCATTCATGACCAGGAAACATGTTCTTATTACCGGGGTAACCCTGGTTGCACTGATCATCCTCTTCACGTTTTCGGTGCAGGTGGCGCGAATTCTCATGGGAGACATGACGGCCGCAACCATCGGCGACGGGGTTGGTTACGCGGAGGTGAAGGGGCCCATCATCGATTCCCAGGAGACCGTCAAGCAGCTCGACGACCTGCGCAAGAAGAGCAGCGTCAAGGCGGTGGTGCTGAGGGTCGAGTCGCCGGGCGGGGTCATCGGTCCGTCCCAGGAGATCTACGCCGCGGTCAAGCGGCTGGCCGCCACCAAGAAGGTGGTGGTTTCCATGGGGAGCGTGGCGGCCTCGGGCGGCTACCACGTCGCCGTGCCCGCGGCCGTGATCTATGCCAATCCGGGTACCATCACCGGCAGCATCGGCGTGCTCATGAAGCTTTCGAACATCGAAGGGCTCATGGACAAGGTGGGACTCAAGGCCTTCACCCTCAAGAGCGGCAAGTTCAAGGACTCGGGCTCCCCCGTGCGGAAACTCACCGAGGAGGAACGGGCCGTTCTCCAGGGGGTTATCGACAACCTTCACGATCAGTTCGTGCGGGCCGTGGCAGAGGGAAGAAAACTGCCGGTCGAGGAGGTGCGGCGGCTTGCCGACGGTCGCGTCTACACCGGCGAGCAGGCCCTGCGCCTGAAGCTCGTGGACCGGCTCGGCACGCTGCACGATGCCGTGATGGAGGCGGGGCGTCTGGCGGGGATCGAGGGGGAGCCAACCCTGATCATTCCCCCGAAAAAGCGGAAGCTGCTGCGGGACATGCTGTTCGGCGAGGTGGCCGAGGCGGTGCGCGGGTCGGTGCGTAAGGGGGAGGGGCTCAGCTTCAGCTACGAGCTGGAGTGAGCCGCCCCTCTCTGATTCCATGAAAAGAGGGATGCCGCCCGATGGCGGCATCCCTCTTTTCATTTCCAGGAGAATTATCCTCTATTCGGCAGTCGAACACTGCCGTTTTCAGGATTGCCACGTCAGCGCGGCATGGGGCAGTAGAGGGTGCCGTAGGGGCGCCTGCTCCGGGGCAGGACTTTCACGAACTCTTCCGCAATCACTTCGCTGAAGTCGATGTCGAAGTCCGCACAGTAGTCCTTCAGGTAGCGCTCCAGTTCGGCGCGGTCGCCATCGGTCAGTTCGAAGACCCCGACCTCGCGGGAGAGCTTCGACTCGTCCACGCCGCCCCGCACGAAGATCGTGCCGCCGTGCATGCCGGTGCCGAACCGGAAGCCGTGCTTCGGCTTTTCCGGGTCATCCGTGAACATGCCGAGCAGTACCAGTACCCCGCCTGCCATGTACTCGCCGAAAAAGTCACCCGCCTTGCCGCCGGCAATGAGCACGGGCTTGTTCTCGTTATAGGACTTCATGTGGATGCCGACCCGGTAGCCCACGTCCTTGCGGATGTGGACCCGTCCGCCGCGCATGCCGTAGCCCAGGACGTCGCCCGCGTGGCCGTGCACGATGACCTTACCCGCATTCATGGTGTTGCCGATGTTGTCCTGGCCGTTGTCGTTGACAACCACGGTGGCGCCGTTCATGAACGCTGCCAGGTCGTTGCCGGGAACGCCGTTGATGATGATTTTTACCGGCTTGTTGATCCCGTCGCCGATGAAATACTGCCCGTTCACGTTGTCGAGCACGATCTCCGATGCTCCGGCCGCCACCGCCTCGCGTACTTTCCGGTTCAGATCCCGGTAGTAAAGACCCTGTGCGTTAATGTTCATAATACCAACCTCTCCTGAGGGGGCAGGCTCGGAGCAACCGACATCCGGTCCCTGGTCCCCGATGGTTTAGATGACGCCCGGCTGCATCTTGACGATCACCGGTTCTCCGCCGCGGGGTGACCATACCTTGTCGGGGGCCGGGCAGATCTCGCGGATTGCAGCCTCTTCGGATGCCATGTACACGAAGTCGTCCTTGGTGGCGCAGACCAGCGGCCGCAGCTTGACCCGGTCATTGAGGCCGATGAGCCCTTCGTTGCTGGCGAAGAGGATTGCGAACGGACCATTGAGAAGCGCGCTGCCGTAAACCTGGCGGATGGCGGTGAGAAGCTGACGCTCGTCATCGGGGAGCCCGTCGATCATGTCCCAGAAGGGGGCGGCCATGGCAAGGCTGGCGAGTTCGGGCGTCAGGCCGTGCTTGCGGATCAGAAGGTCGAGGGTGTAGGCGACCACCTCGGTGTCGGTCAACATGGTGCAGACGTATCCGTACATCTCCAGGTAGCGCTTGTTGATGCCGTAGGACGAGATTTCGCCGTTATGGACGATGGACCAGTCGAGCAGCGTGAAGGGGTGGGCGCCGCCCCACCAGCCCGGGGTGTTGGTCGGGAATCGGTTGTGGGCGGTCCAGATATACCCCGTGTATTCTTCGAGGCGGAAAAAGTCGGCGATCTCTTCGGGGTAGCCGACCCCCTTGAATGCCCCCATGTTCTTGCCCGAGGAAACCACAAAGGCGCCTTCGATTTCGTTGTTGATGGCCATCACGTGGCGCACGACCACGTCCTCATCGGTCATGTTCTGGAAGTCGATGGCCTCGCGGTACTCAGGCGTTTCCAGGGGCCTCACGAAATAGCGCTTGAACAGGGGTGGGTGGACGATGGCCGGGGTGCGGCGGGTAGGAATCTCCTCATAGTGCTCCACAAAGAAGTGGCGCTCCAGGTATTCCTCGGTCAGTTGCAGGGCCATGCCGTTCTCGTACATGAGATGGAAGGCGAAGAATTCCTTGAAGTCCGGGTAGATGCCGTAGGCGGCAAATCCTCCGCCGAGGCCGTTGCCCCGGTCGTGCATCAGGGAGATCGACTTGATGATCACGCTTCCCTCCACGAGGTTTCCCGCCGTGGATATGAAGCCGGTCAGGCCGCAGTTGGAGATGTCCTTCTGGAAGTTATGCGTCGGTTTCCGCGTTGTCTGTATCATTGTTCGAACCTCGGTCTGGTCGTCGAATCGTGTGAGCTGCCGGCCCCTCAGTGCCCCAGCGCCACGGCCTGTCTGCCGGTTTCCGTCACCTTGCCGGCCGGGGCGAAGAGGGTGGTCCGGATATCCTTCGGCAGGTTGGCAAAGCCGAAGTCAGGCGCGAGCAACTGGTCCTTGAAGGGGGCTACGGCAATCTTCTCCCGGATGAGTCCCGAGAAAATTCCGGCCCGGTCCACTGCACCCACGAGGACCGCACCCGCCAGCAGCCCGTCCTTGATGACGATCTTGCGGTACTGGTAGTTTTCCAGGTCCTGGTAGGTGAGGATTTCGTACTCTTTGGGCTCCGCCGGATTGGTGATCCCCATGGAGATGGTCGATACCTTGAAAAGCTCGATGGAGTTCATGGCCAGGCCCCCTTCGTAGGCCCTGGCGCCGCCGGCCATGCTCACCCCGGCGATGTCGCCCTGGATGTACGCATCGGGCCAGATGGGCATGGGATTCTTTACCCCGGAGAAGAAGTCCTTTGCTTCGGCCACGTCGCCCGCGGCATAAATGCCTTCAACCGAAGTCTCCATCCGGTCGTCGACCACGATGCCGCGGTTCACCTCAACCCCGCTTCCCTTGAGGAAGCCGCAGGCGGGGCGCACCCCGATGGCCACGATAATCGTATCGCAAGGGATGAAATCGCCGGAGCGGAGCGTTACGCCGGCACTCTCGGCCCCGTCCCCCTCGATCCGGACGACTGTATCTTCAGTGATGACGTCGATGCCGT
>NZ_JCAMRN010000016.1:0-46816 GCF_059620965.1 Geobacter sp. PheSNFMC | reverse complement strand
GGCCGTAAGGGGGAGCACGATAAACGTGATGAGCGCCAGCTGCCAGTTGCGGTAGAAGATGACGCCCAGCAGGCCGATGGCGGTCACGCCGTCTCGCAACAGGCTCGTGACGATATTTGCTACCCCCTGCTGCATCTGGCCCACGTCGCTCATGATCCGGGACATGAGGGTCCCGGTGGGATTATCGGTGAAATAGCGCAGGGGCAGCCCTACCTGCTTGCGGTACACCTCGTTGCGGATGTCCTGGATGGCCAGCTGACCTGCGGTCTGGACATAGTAGCCCTGGAGGAACCGGGCCACCCCGCGGAACAGGAAGACGATAATCAGGGCCACAGGGACGAGGATGAAAATCGTCATGTCCCTTTCGGAAAAGATCTTCTTCAGCAGCGGCTCCACCATCCAGGCGATGGCCGCATCGGTACCGCCGACGCAGAGTGACGCTGCCATGGAGATGACGATCCGCCACCAGTAGGGCTTGCTGTAATGCAGAATGCGCTTGAAGGTTTCCATTAGACCTGCTTTCCGAGCATTTCCAGAATGATTCCCGCCACCCGTTCAGAGCAGCCGCCGGTACCGAGCTTTTCCTTGACCATGGCAAGCCCGGCGCGGGTTTTCTCGGCATAGGCGGAATCATCCAGATAGCGTCCGATCTCGGCGGCGATTCGGTCGGCCGATGCCTCGTCCTGGATCAGTTCCGGCACCACCCGCGCGCCGGCCACGATGTTGCAGATCCCGATGTGGTCCACGCGGATGAGCCGCTTACCCACCTGGTAGGTGAGCGGGGACACCTTGTAGATGATCACCATGGGCACGCCCATGAGGGCGATCTCCAGGGTCACGGTGCCGGACACGGTCACGATGGCATCGCACACCTGCATCACGTCGTACACCCGGTCCCGGGCCACGGTCACGTCAAGGCCCGATGCCTCCAGTTGGGGAGCAATGTCCCCGTCGGTGAGGCTCGATGCCAGCGGCAGGATGAACTGGAGGCCGGGATAGCGTTCCCGCAACAACTGCGCGCTTTCGAGGATTACCGGGAAGAGCTTGGCAATCTCCCCGCGGCGGCTGCCGGGGAAGAGCCCCACCACCCGCCGCCCCGGATCGAGCCCGAAGGAGGCCAGGGCCTCGTCACGCCCCATGGTCGGGCGCACCCGGTCCGCCAAGGGATGGCCCACGAAGCTGACCGGCACCCCGGCCCGTTCGTAAAAGGGCACCTCAAAGGGAAACACCACGGCCATCCGGTCCACCAGCCGACCGATGGTCTTGACCCGCCCGGTCCGCCAGGCCCAGACCTGGGGGCTGATGTAGTAAAGCACCTTGACGCCGTGGTGCCGGGCCACCCGGGCAAGCAGCATGTTGAAGTCAGGGTAGTCGATGAGAATCAGGAGATCGGGCGGATTCGAAGCGATGACCCGCCTGAGCGTCATGAAGGCCCGGGAGATCACCCCGATGTGGGCCAGTACCTCCACGATACCCACCACCGCCATCTCCGAGGAGTCCACCAGGGTCTCCACCCCGGCCTCCCGCATGCGGGGGCCCCCGATGCCGAAGAAAGAGAGGGTCGGGTCAAGACGGAGCGCTTCCCTGACCAGCCCGGCCCCGTGGAGGTCGCCCGAGGCCTCGCCGGCCACGATCATGATTCGATGTGATGTGTTTTCTGTCATCCGTCAAAAATGGCAGAGACGCCCCGCAGGGCGTCTCCGTGTTCAGTGTCGTGGCAGGTGTCGCAGCTAGAGCGCGCTCTTGATGACCCCGACCACCTCGCGCACCTGCTCCTCGGTCATCTCGGGGAAGATGGGGAGCGACATGCAGCGGGCCGCCGCATCCTCGGTCACCGGCAGGGTCAGGCCGGCGTACTGTGCGACAAAGACATCCTGCTTGTGGAGCGGGATGGGATAGTAAATGGCGGAGGCGATGCCCGCGCCGGTCAGGGCCTTCATGATGTCGTCGCGCCGCTCGGTGAGCAGGGTGTACTGGTGATAGACGTGAACGCCCTTGCCGTCCTCGTAAGGGGTGACGATGCCGGTGCCGGCCAGCAGTTCCGAGTAGAGGTGAGCCACCCGGCGCCGCCCCTGGTTGTACTCGTCGATATGCTTGAGCTTGGCACGCAGGATCACGGCCTGGATCTCGTCAAGACGGCTGTTGTAGCCGATGACCGAATGGTGGTAGCGGACCTTGCTCCCGTGGTTGCGGAGCACCTTGACCATCTCGGCCGTTTCGGAGCAGGAGGCGGTCACGAGGCCCCCGTCGCCGTAGCACCCAAGGTTCTTGCTGGGGAAGAAGCTGAAGGCCCCCAGAGCGCCGATGGAACCGGTCATCCGGCCGGCCGCGGCGGCGCCGAAGGACTGGGCGCAATCCTCGACCAGGAGGAGACCGTGCCTGGCGCAGATCGCCTCGATGGCCCCCATGTCGGCGGGCTGGCCGAACAGGTGGACCGGCAGCACGGCGCGGGTCCTGGGGGTGATGGCCGCCTCGATGGCTGCAGGATCGATATTGTAGGTGCGCGGGTCGATGTCGACGAAGACCGGCGTCGCCCCCACGTAGCGGATGGCCTCGGCCGTTGCAATGAAGGTGAAGGGGGAGGTGATCACCTCGTCTCCCTCCTTGATGCCGGCCGCGGCCAGGGCAAGGTGAAGGGCGTCGGTGCCGGAGGCCACCCCGATGGCGTGCTTCACGCCCAGGTACGCCGCAGCCTCCTCCTCGAAGGCGCTCACGTTGGGACCGAGGATGAACTGGGTCTTCTCCAGGGCCTCCAGAATGCCCCGGTCGATCTCGTCTTTAAGCTTCAGGTACTGGACCTTGAGGTCTACCATTGGAATCATTGTCTTCCTCCTTGGATACGCATTGAAACGCGGACGTGGTGTTTGACCATCAGATCAAACGTATCAATCCGTTAACGCTTCAACGCGTCTACAGTTGTTTCGTGATCATGAGCGCCGTCTCCAGCGCCCGCTTGCCGTCCCGGCCGCTCACCACCGGAGTCGCCCCGGTCCTGATGCACTCCAGGAACGAGGCGATCTCGCTCTTCAGGGCATCGCCCTGCTCGAACGTCTTCTGGTCCATGGCCACGTTCGGTACGCCGGGGAACATCTCGCCGCTCCCCTTGCGGAAGACTGCCAGGGATTTATTCTGGAAGTCGACCGTAATGTAGGAGTCGGCCTGGAAGATCCGCATCTTGCGCTCGCTCTTCAGGCTGATCCGGCTGGCGGTGACGTTGGCCACACAGCCGTTCTCGAACTGGATCCGGGCATTGGCAATATCTTCCTCGTCGGTGAAGACCGGCGCACCGATGGAATTGACCTGCTTCACGGGCGAATCGATGATGTGCTGGATGATGTCGATGTCGTGGATCATGAGGTCGAGCACCACGTTCACATCGGTCCCCCGGGGCTTGAACGGCGCGATCCGCAGCGATTCGATGAAGCGCGGCCCGGTCAGCAGCTCGTCAAGGGCCATGACCACCGGATTGAAGCGCTCAAGGTGACCCACCTGGAACACCGCCTTCCGCTCATCGGCAATGCGGATCAGCTCATCCGCTTCCTCGATGGTGGTGGTAATCGGTTTTTCCAGCAGCACGTGGACACCACGGTCCAGAAACGCCCGCGCCACCTCGAAATGGTACTGAGTCGGCACCACAATGCTCACGGCGTCGACCCGGTCCAACAGCTCACGGTAATCGGCGCAGGGGCTGGCACCGACCTTGGCCGCCACCTCTGCGGCCCGGTTCATGTCGGTGTCGACCACCGCCACCAGCTCGGAATCAGGAAGCTGGGCATACTTTTCCGCGTGAAACTGTCCCAGGTAACCGACGCCGATAACCGCTGTCCGTAGTTTGTCCGTCATCTGCAGAGTCCCCTTTCCGATTTCTCGGCAAAAGTAACAAAGTGATCGATCTCCTGCGAGGGAGGGATTTCCTCGCGGATGCGGCGCAACGCCTCCTCCAGCTTGAGGCCGGACCGGATCACGAGCCGGTAGGCTTTCTTGATCCGGCCAACGAGCTCCTCGGAGAAGCCGCGCCGTCGGAGCCCCACCGTGTTGAGACCGGAAGAAATCGCCCGGTTGCCGCTGGCGATGGTGAACGGCAGCACATCCTGCACAACCATGGCTCCTCCGGAAAGCATGGCGCTCTCGCCCACCCTGACGAACTGATGAACCGCCGAAAGCCCGCCGAGGATGGCGAAATCCTCGACAACCACATGGCCGGCCAGTGTCGATCCGTTGGCCATGATGACCCGATTGCCGATCACACAGTCATGGGCCGCATGACAGTAGGCCATGAACAGGTTGTCGTCACCGATTACCGTTTCGCCGATGCCGGTGACCGTCCCGGGCTGGAGCGTCGTGAACTCGCGAATGACGTTACGGTTGCCGATCCGCAGCCAGGTTTCCTCTCCCCGGTACTTCAGGTCCTGGGGAATGCCGCCCACCGAGGCCATATTGAATATCCGGTTGTCCTCGCCGATCTCGGTCCAGCCGTCAATGACGGTGTGGGGTCCAACGGTTGTGCCCCGTCCGATACGAACGTGCTCCCCGATAATGACATAGGGGCCGATTTCTACACCCTCGGCGATTTCCGCCCCGGGATGCACGATTGCCGTAGGATGAATCATTTAGAGCTTTTCCTTGTCGGCAAAGGTCGCCTTGAGCTCCGCCTCGGTGACCAGCTTGCCGTTCACGGTGGCCCTGGCACTGAAGCACCAGATACCCCGCTTGCAACCGGAGATCGTCACTTCGATCCGCAGTTGGTCTCCCGGCACCACCGGCTTGCGGAACTTGACGTTGTCGATGGAGGCGAAGTAGCAGACCTTGTCGCGAACCTCGTCACCCAAGGTCACATAGGCGTAGATTCCCCCCACCTGGGCCATGGCCTCAACGATCAGGACTCCCGGCATCACCGGATGTCCAGGAAAGTGGCCTTGGAAAAACGGCTCGTTGATGCTGACGTTCTTGATCCCCACGATCCGCTCGCCGGCAACGTACTCCACGATCCGATCCACCAGGAGGAAGGGGTAGCGGTGGGGGAGAATCTTCATGATTTCGTTGATATCAAAGACTGTTTCCATGTTCACGCTCCTCAAAAGAGAAAAACGGACCGCCCGGAGGACAGTCGCGTTTTCTCGATTACACGACCGAAATGAAAGAAACAAACCGGTGCGGAGCCGGCTAGCCTGCGGATTCCAGCTTCTCCTCGAGCTCGCGGAGCCGTTTTTCCAGGGCAGCCACAGCCCGCTTCATTTCAGGGAGTTTCGGCACAACCGCCGAGGCACGGAGCCACTCCCGGTGATCAAAGGCGGGAATGCCGCTCACGATGGTGCCCGACGGCACGTTGCCGGGAACACCCGACTTGGCGCCAACCATGGCATTATCGCCGATCTCAAGGTGCCCGGCCACTCCCACCTGCCCGCCGAGCGTCACCCGTCTGCCGAGCTTGGTGCTCCCCGAAATGCCCACCTGGGAGACGATCATGCAGTTCTCGCCAATGACGCAGTTGTGGGCGATCATGACGAGGTTGTCGATCTTGGCCCCTTTGCCGATAACGGTGGAAGCAAGGGCGGCACGGTCGATGGCGGCGTTGGCGCCGATTTCCACGTCATCCTCGATCACCACGTTGCCCAGTTGGGGGATCTTGTACCAGCCGTCGCCGTCGGGCGCGTAGCCGAAGCCGTCGGAACCGATGACGGTCCCACCGTGGATCGTCACCCGGTTGCCGATGCGGCACCCCTGATAGACCGTGACATTGGCATGGAGCGTGACGTCGTCGCCGACAGTGACCCCCTCGTAGAGCACCGCTCCCGGATGGAGCGTCACCCGGTCGCCGATGGTCACGTTATCGCCGACCACCGCACCCGGGTGGATCGTTATCTCCGAGCCGAGTTTCACGCCCCGGCCGACATGGGCTCCGGCCATCACCCCGCGGGCCGCGCGGGGAGCCACGTAGAAAAGGGTCAGCAGCCGGGCGAACGCCAGATAGGGATTGGAAACCACGATGGCGTTGTGGCCGTGCCGTTCGGCGCCGGGCGGCAGAATGACCGCCCCTGCCCTGGTGGAGGCAACCTTCGGCGCATAGCGGGGATTGGCGAGAAACGTGATCTGACTGTCAGTGGCATCGTCGAGGCTCGCCACGCCGACGATCTCCCGGGAGCCGTCGCCGGCCAGCGTTCCACCCAGGTAGTCTGCCAGTTCCTGTAGCGTCTTGCGCACGGTCATCTTATTTCTTCCGGGAGGAGTTGAAAATCTTCAGAACGTCATCGGTCAGGTCGGCCTTATCATCGGCGAAGATCATGCTTTCGTTCTTCACGAAGATGATCGTGTAGCCGCTCTTGCGGCCGAAATCCTGAATGACCCGCTCGAGCTCCTCGATGATCCGCTTGGTGAACTCCTCGTCCTTGGCCTGGAGCTCGTCCTGGGCATCCTTGGTGAACCGCTGGAACTCCTTGAGCTTCTGCTGGTAGTCCTTTTCCTTGGCGCTACGCGCCGAATCGGACAGGAGCACGCTCTGCTTTTCCAGGTCGTCCTTCAGTTTTTTGAGTTCATCCTGCTTGAGGTTGATTTCGTCCTGGTACTTCTTCACCTTTGCGGCAAGCTGCTCCTTGGCCTCCTTGCCCGCTTCGGAGAGGTTGAGGGCCTTCTGCATGTCGATGAAGCCGAGTTTGCCCCCTTCCGCCCCGAAAGCGGAGGCGGCCATGAGCGACAACGTAACGACAGTGGCTGCAATGATTCTTTTCATTGTTTCTCCTTTAGCTGGTGCTCTGAAACCCGAGAACTCTAGAAAAAGCTCCCGATTGAAAATTCGAACCGCCCGCTCGATTTGTCGATGCCGTCGCGGGGGTTGAGCGGAATGCCGTACTCAAGCCGCAGCGGACCCATGGGGGACACCCACCGGATACCGGCGCCGTAGCTCATCAGGACACTGGAGAACATATCCTGGTTCTCGCCGTACACATTGCCCGCATCAAAGAAGAGGACCCCCTTGAGGCCCGCATCCTTGAGCAGCGGAATCGTGTATTCCACGTTAAGGATCGCCTCCTTGTCGCCGCCGACAAAGGCCCGTTCGGGGTTTGTCGTGGGGAGGCCGGTCAGCGGGTCGGTGGTCGGCACGTAGGTGATAATGGACGGGCTCACGCTTCGGCCCTCAAATCCCCGCAGCGTATTGATGCCGCCGGCGAAGAAGCGCTCGTCGATGGAAATGTCCTTGCCCCCGAGCCCTTGGATGTAGCCGAGGGTGCCCCGCAGGCTCAGCACCGTCCCGAAGCCGGTCGGGAAAAAGACCGAGGTGTCGCCGTAGTAGCGGAGGAACCGGTTTGTGCCGCCGAGTCCGGCAAACTCGACCGAGAGGTTGTTGACCATGCCGCGGGTGGGATCGAGACGGTAGTCGGTGGTGTCCCTGGTCAGGCTCACGTAAATGGAGCTGGTGGTGGAGTCGGTCTCGGGCACGACCCGCAGGGCCGGTGAGATGTCGAAGATTTCCTTCTGTTCATACTTGTAGACCCACAGGGTCCTCATGGTGTCGCTCAGGGGATACCCCGCCTTGATGTCGCCGCCCGTTGCCCGGCGGGTGAAGTCGAGGTAGTCGCGCTCGGTCCGGTAGAGGTCGCCCCCCAGGGTCCAGCGGGTATCGAGGAAATAGGGGTCGGTGAGACCCAGGTTGAACGTGGACGACTTGCCGCCGATGGAGGCGGCTAGGTTGGCCCTGAGGCCCAAACCGAGGAAGTTGCCCTGGGAAACGGAGCCCTGGCCGATAAGGCCGTCCAGGGAACTGTAGCCGGCACCGATGCTGAAGGTACCGGTGGGCTTCTCCTTCACCTCGATGTTCACGTCCAGCTTGTTCTCGGAGCTCCCCTTGACCGTGGAGATTGCCGCTTCCTCAAAGAACCCCAGGTTCATGAGGCGCTGCTTGCTCTGCTTGAGGCCGGTGCTGCTGTAGGTTTCGCCCTCGGCCACTTTCAGCTCGCGGCGAATGACCTTGTCGCGGGTCTTGGTGTTGCCGCTGACGTTGATCCGATCGAAAAAAACCTTGTCCCCCTTCTCGAACTCGAAGGTCAGGTCCACGGTCTTCGTCTCCGGGTTCACCTTGGTGAGCGGCGTCACGTTGGCAAAGGCGAACCCCTTGTCCGCATAGAGATCGGTGAGCGCCATAACGTCGGTGCGGAGATTCGCCCGGCTGAAGATGTCCCCCGACTTGAGCCTGAGCCCCTTGGCGAGGTCCTCTTCCTTTTCCAGCAGATCCCCCTTGAAGCCGATGCTTCCGGTCCTGAACTGGTCCCCCTCGGTGATGCCGATGGTCACGATGAGGCCGCTTTTGTCCTCGTTGAGCGTCACCTGGGGCTCGCCGACCTTGACGTTGACGTAGCCGTTGTTGAAGTAGAGATCGGCGATGAGGTTCACATCGTTCTTCACCACTTCATCTTTATAGGTGCCGGCACCGGTAAGCCAGGACAGGAACCACTTTTCCTTGGTTTCCATGACCCCGCGAACCTTGCTTGCGCTGAACGCCTTGTTTCCTTCGAAGCGGATCGACTTGATCAGGACCTTTTCCCCTTCGGCAACCGAGACAATCACCCGCACGTCGGTGTCGGAACGCTTCTCGCTCCGGGTGGTGACCTCGGCCAGGTAATAGCCCTCGTCCCCGTAGAGTTTCTTGACCCGCTTGCCAGCCAGGGTCAACTCCTTCTGGGAAAAGATGGAGTTCGCCTTGAGTCCCAGGGCGTCCCGCACCTTGTCGGTGGAAAGCTCCTTGTTACCCTCGATCCTGATCTCGCGGATAATGGGCTTCTCCTGCACCGTATAGACCAGGACCACTCCGCCGTCGCCCTGCTCGGTCTCTGCCCGCACGTCGATGAACTGCCCGAGCTTGTAAACAGCCCGCACATCGGCATCCACCTTTTCGGCGTAGAGCAGATCGCCCGTCTTGAGCGAAAGAGCATTGGTTATGGCAGCCGTCTCGACCCGCCGGTTCCCGTTGACCCGGACATCGATGATTTTCTCACCCTCGGCCCGAACGCCCTGAACGTTCAGCACCACTGCGGCAATGATTCCTAGTGAAGTCGCTTGTAGCCGTCGCACCGCTACCCCGGAAATGTGGATTTTAACTGCGCTGCCCTACGTGCTGCCTGTTGAGACGAAAGGGTGCTACTCCTCGATGCGGCCGTCCACCAGCCGGACAGTCCGCCCCATGCGGGAAGCGAGCCGCTCGTTGTGGGTCACGACCACCAGGGTCAGGCCCCGTTTCCGGTTGATTTCGGAAAGCGTTTCATGAACCTCGTCGCTGGTCTTCATGTCCAGGTTGCCGGTCGGCTCATCGGCCAGCAGGAGCCGGGGCGACAGGACCAGAGCCCGCGCGATGGCCACCCGCTGCTGCTCCCCGCCGGACAGCTCCCCCGGCTTGTGGGTGAGCCGGTGGGCAAGGCCGACCTCCGAAAGCAGCTCCCGGGCCGGGACAAGCGCCGCGGATCGCTTCATGCCGCCGATCAGGGCCGGCATCATGACGTTTTCCTCTGCCGTGAACTCAGGCAGCAGATGATGAAACTGAAACACGAAGCCGATGGAGCGGTTGCGGAAGGCGGCCAGGTCCATGTCGCTCTTCCGGAAGACATCCTCGCCGCCGAACAGCACCGACCCCGACGACGGCCGGTCCAAGGTCCCCATAAGATGGAGCAGGGTGCTCTTGCCGGCCCCCGATGCCCCCACCAGGGCAATGGTTTCCCCTTCGGCAACCGCCAGATTGACCCCCCTGAGCACATCGATGCGGGTGTCTCCGGCGCCGTAGGTCTTGCAGAGGTCCACAACCTCGATGAGGCTACTCATAGCGCAACGCCTCGGCCGGGGGGAGGCGCGATGCCTGCCAGGACGGGTAGAGGGTCGCCACCAGGGAGATAACCACGGCCGTCACCGAGATGAGCAGCACATCGGACGGCACGACCTGGGACGGGAAATGATCCAGGTAGTAAACGTCCTTGCTGAACAGCTCGAAACCGGTGACCCGCTGGATGAACCCCACGATGGGCTCCAGGTTCAACGCCACCAGAAGTCCGCCGACAACGCCGATGACCGTCCCGGAGATGCCGATGATGAGCCCTTCGAGAACGAAAATTTTCATGATGCTCCGCCCTGGCGCCCCCATGGATTTGAGAATGGCGATGTCCTTGGTCTTCTCCATGACCACCATGAAGAGGGTCGAGGCAATGCCGAAAGCGGCCACCAGGACGATCAGGGTCAGAATGATGAACATTACCATCTTTTCGGTCTTCAAGGCAAAAAGAATGTTCTTGTTCATCTGCATCCAATCCCGGGCATAGTAAGGGAATCCGAGGTCGCGGTTGATCTCCCGCACCATCTCTCCCGTGTGGTAGACATCGGCCACCCGGAGCTGGATGCCGGTGACCATGTTTCCCATCGAAAGAAACTCCTGGGCCTCGCCGAGCCCCACGTAGGCCAGGGTCGAATCGTACTCGAACATGCCGGTGTTGAAGAGCCCCACCACCCGGAACTGCTTCATCTTGGGAACCATGCCGAGGGGGGTGATGTTGCCGAGCGGAGAGATGACGTTCAGGGTGTCGCCCACGTACAGGTTGAGGGAGCGCGCCAGTTCCTTGCCGATGATGATGCCGGGCCGGGCCGGCTCGGCCGAGGCAAGGGGGGCCGGGACTGCAGTGAGATCGGTCAGCTTGCCGTCGACGAGGGAGCGTGAGAGGTTGGTGACCTGGGGGTCGGTGGCGGGATCGATCCCCCTGAGCACCACGCCGGAAACGTTGCCGCCCGAGGAAAGCATCACCTGACTGTAGATGAACGGGGTGACGGCCTTAACCCCTTTGACGGCACTTAGCCGCTCCATCATGGCGTGATAGTCCTCGATGCCGCCGCTCGATTTCAGCACCACGATGTGGGCATTGGTGCCGAGGATCTTTTCCTTGAGATCCTCTTCGAAGCCGGTCATCACCGCCAGAACCACGATGAGCGCGAGCACCCCCAGGGCAACGCCTGCGGTGGAAATAAAGGTGATGATCGATATGAAGGTCGACTTCCGCTTGGCCTTCAGATAGCGGAGACCGATAAAAAGCTCGTAGGGCATCTATGAACCTCGGGACTGGGGACTCGGGACTCGGGACTGGTCATGACAATCGTGGTTACTGGTCCCGAGTACCCAGTCCTGAGTCCCGTTATTTCTCCTTGCGCAGTTGCGGGAAGAGAATGACGTCACGAATCGAAGGTGAATCGGTCAGCAGCATCACGAGCCGGTCGATGCCGATCCCCTCCCCCGCGGTGGGGGGAAGGCCAAACTCCAGGGCGCGGATGTAATCCTCGTCCATGTAGTGGGCCTCGTC
This sequence comes from Geobacter sp. PheSNFMC, assembly GCF_059620965.1. Lineage (NCBI taxonomy): Bacteria > Pseudomonadati > Thermodesulfobacteriota > Desulfuromonadia > Geobacterales > Geobacteraceae > Geobacter > Geobacter sp. PheSNFMC. The sequence goes on along the minus strand of NZ_JCAMRN010000016.1, from coordinate 35,495 downwards.
GTCGCCCTTGGCCTTGGCCGCCACCTGGGCGAGGAACCGCTCCTTCTGGTCCACGGGATCGTTCAGCTCGGAAAAGGCGTTGGCCATCTCGCGGCCGGCAATGAACAGCTCGAACCGGTCCACGATCTCCGGGTCCTTGTCGCTCTTGCGGGAAAGGGGTGACACCTCGGTGGGGTAGGCGGTAATGAAGGTCGGCTGGATCAGCTTTGCTTCCGCCACTTCCTCGAAAATCTCGGTGATGAGCTTGCCATACCCCACGTCGGCGGGCAGGTCGAGCCCCAGCCGCTGGGCGTAGGCATAGGCCAGATCCCGGTCCGCCAGGGACTTGGCGTCGATGTCGCCATATTCCAGAATCGCCTCGACAACGGTGAGCCGCTTCCAGGGGCGCTGGAAGCTGATCGGCATCTCCTGGTAGGTGAAGTCGAGGGTCCCCAGCACGTCCTGCGCCACATGACAGAGGAGTTCCTCCGTGAAATCCATCAGGTCTTCAAAGGTGGCATAGGCCTGATAGAACTCCATCATGGTGAACTCGGGGTTGTGGCGCACCGAAATCCCCTCGTTGCGGAAGTTGCGGTTGATCTCGAAGACCCGCTCGAAGCCGCCGACCACGAGCCGCTTCAGGTACAGCTCCGGCGCGATCCGGAGAAAAAGCTGCATATCGAGGGCATTGTGGTGGGTCACGAAGGGACGTGCCGTGGCGCCGCCGGGGATCGGCTGCATCATGGGCGTTTCCACCTCGAGGAAATCCTTGCGCACCATGAATTCGCGGATGAGATTGACGATGCGGGACCGCTTGACGAACACCTCGCGCACTTCGGGGTTCACGATGAGGTCCACGTAGCGCTGGCGATAGCGCGTCTCCACGTCCGTGAGGCCGTGGAACTTCTCGGGAAGCGGCTGGAGCGACTTGGTCAGGAGCCGGATGAATGTGGCGTTGAGGGTGAGCTCGCCGGTCTTGGTCCGGAACGGGGTGCCGCCGACGCCGACGATGTCGCCGATATCGAAGGTTTCGAACGCATCGAACGCATCGTCGCCCACCGTATCCTTGCGTACGTAGACCTGCATCCGGCCCTTCCGGTCCTGGATCTGGATGAACGCGGCCTTGCCGAAGGAGCGGCGCGCGATGATGCGGCCCGCAACGGTAAAACTGCGGGGATCATCCTCAATGGTATCCACAGTGCCATAGGTCTCCCTGAAATCGGCAGACGTATGGTGGGGCTTGAAGTCATTCGGGTAGGGATTGATCCCCGCTTCCCAGAGGGCGTCGACCTTGCGCCGTCTCTGGAGCAACAGCTCACTCAACTCTTCCATTGCTCGTACAGTCCCTTTCTCGCAGCCGTTTTCCGGCCCGTTTAACAAATCGTTAACTTAGCCAAAGGAGCATGCCAAGTCAAGGAAAAACGGGGTGCAAACAGAGCGCACCCCGTCAATTTAGCTTGCATATTCAAATAGTTGAAGGCAGGGTCAGGGGAGGTGCACCTGCACCGGCGCGATCCGGTTACTGGTCGTGCCGTCGCCGAGCTGGCCGTAGCCGTTGTACCCCCAGGACCACAAGCCTCCTGGCCCATGTTTCTTGACGATCGTAAAGAACGACCCGAGGAGCACCACCCGCTCCACGTCGCTAAGGGGGGCGTTCGATGCATCACGCACCTGGGCGGGGCTCAGTTGGTCCCCGGTGGTCCCGACGGACAGAAGACCGAGGGTATTGAATCCCCAGGCGTATACCGTGAAGTCGTTCGCCACGGCCACCGAATGGGACGGGCCGGCACACACGTCGATAAATCCGGTAATGCCGGCGGGCGGCGTCAACTGGATAGGGGTGCTCTGGTTGGTGGTGGTGCCGTTGCCGAGCTGACCATAGGCATTGTTCCCCCAGGCCCAGATCTTGCCGGTAGAATCCAGGGCCAGGTTGTGGCTGCCGCCCGCGGAAATCTTGCGGATCGTTATGGAGGAGGGAAGCTGGACTTTTTGAGGCATGTGGCTGCTCAGGGTGGTTCCGTTGCCCAGTTGGCCGCTGGCGTTGTTGCCCCAGGCATAGGCTTCGGTGCTGGTATAAGCGATGCTGTGACTGCCGCCGGCAACGATGGCGGTCGGAGTAATGGGGAGCTTTGCCGCCTCCACCTGCCTGGGGGCGAAGCGGGTGGCGGAAGAGATCGGATTCAGGGCCAGTTGGCCCGCGCCATTGCTGCCCCACGCCCAGACCGTGCCCCCGGCCAGAGCCAGGGAATGGAGTCCGCCGGCCGCCACCTGCTGAACAGCACCGCCGAAGCCGCCGATCTTCACCGGCGTGGCACTGGTCGGGACCGTTGCGGGATCGTGGCCGATCTGGCCGGCCGAATTGCTGCCCCACGCCCTGACCCCGCTCACGTTGTCGAACCGCGCGATGGCGAGGGTATGGGAGGCTCCGGTGGCAACCCCGCTGGAGTAGGTGGCAAAGCCGAGCCGGAACCGCTTGGGGGTGGCAGCAGAGGTGGTTGTACCGTCACCGAGCTGGCCGGACTCGTTATTCCCCCACACCGCAAGGGTCGTCATGTTCTGGAACGCGACGCTGTGGGAATAGGCCGGCGACGAGATGCTGGTGGAGTCCGCGAAGGGCAGGTCCCCGTCGGCGCAGGCGGAAAGGAGCGTACAGGATGCAAGCACGGCGGCCATGCGAAAGCTGGTGATATTCTTCATTGTCTTCTCCCCTGCTGGTGATTGGTCATGGATACGTTACTCTTATCCTGCTCCGGAACCTACGTGCCGGGTGCCCTATCTGCCGGCCACGATTTCGTACAGACCGCCGGGAGACACCCCCTCGAACGTCACCGGGCCGAGATACTCGCCCTTGCGGAAGCAGGCCCCTTCCCCCGGCACGAGCCTGGCGGCGGAGGCATTGCGAAAGGAAAAGACCGTGCCTCCCTGGAGCGAGGCAAGGTCCTCCACCCGCTCGACGGGGAAAACGTGACGATCCACGACAGCGAAGTCCTCCGGCGCAGGGAGCGGCGTGGCACCGTTGGCCGCATCCGCCATGGACAGGGGGATGACGCTCCCTTTCCCGGCGCCCCGCGGGAGAACGGCCCGAAGCGTCACCTCCACCGAATCCGTGCCGTTGAACCTGAAGTCGTAAAAGGGGGTCCAGCCGTTTCCCTTCACCAGATAGCTGTAACGGACGCCGCCCTTTCCGGCGAGCCGGAGCCGGGCCACGCTGCCGCCGGGGGGCTCCGAAGCCTTGAGGGCCTTCAGCCGGTCATCCACCGACCTGATCCCTTCCTCGGTCTGCCGGCGGGCCCGATAGACCTCCTCCAACTGCGCCAGGGCGTACTCGGTCCCCTTCCTGACCGACATGAGGGGTTCAGGGTTGCCCTTGGTCTTTCGCGGCGCCTTGCTGCTTTGCGATTTTGCCGCCGCCTTGAATATCTCTTCCCGCGCTTCGATGGCTCTGAGCCGGTCCTCTAGGCCCTTGCGCCGTTCGATCAGGCGAGCGATCCCGCTGCCGGCGCCGGCAGCGGGCCGGAGAGGCTCCACGTCCACGCGGACCACGCCGGCGCGACCGGTAGGACTCACCCGGAGGGATCCGGGGATGTAGGTCGAAGGTAGCGGGACTTCCACCGTACCCCTGACAGTGGTTATTTCACCCGAAACCCGGGCCCCGTCCAGATAGTAGGTGATGGTGCTGCCGGCCATGGCCGGCACGGCAGCCAGCAGAATACCGATTACATACAGCGCGAGTCGCATCCGCCCTCCCTGGCATGGCACGCTATCACGAGGCAACGTCGAGCAGTTCCACCTCGAAAATCAGCGTGGCGTTCGGCGGGATCACCCCGCCGGCTCCGGCGGCACCGTACCCGAGTTGGGGAGGCACGATGAGACGGCGTTTGCCGCCGACCTTCATGGACATGACCCCCTCGTCCCATCCCGGGATCACCTCGCCCGCGCCGATGGTGAAGACGAACGGCTCTCCCCGGTCCACGGAGCTGTCGAACTTCGTGCCGTTCTCAAGCCAGCCCGTGTAGTGAACCTTCACCGGTTTACCGGCCACGGGGGCCGCACCGGACCCGGCGACAAGGTCCACGTAGGAAAGCCCCGACGCGGTCGTGACGGCATCAGAGGCGCCGGCGGCGCTTGCAGGCTTCGCCTCGCCGGCCGGCTTGGTTTCCCTGTCCGAGCAGGCCGCCACGACGATACCGACCAGAAGCAGCAGCAGTACGAGAATTTTCTCGACGTTTCTCACCAAATACCTCCGAGATGGATTATTGATTGAACGGCTCATGGATCCCGCCGAGCCTCAGGATGAACTCCCATTGGGCCGGGGTCACCGGTTGCACTGAAAGGCGGCTCCGCTGCAAGAGGACCATGTCCGCCACCTCCGGGTGCATCTTCAGTTCGGCAAGCGTCACCGGCCGCGCGAGAGGCCTCACGTACCTGACGTCGACCATATACCAGATGGGGTTGTCCCGGCCGGCCCGGGGATCGAAATGTTCGCCGGCCGGGTCCAGGGCGGTCCAGTCGGGATACCCCTCGCTCACCACCCGGGCGATGCCGACCACGGCCGGCTCGGTGACGTTGCTGTGATAGAAGAGGACCCCGTCGCCGGGCTTGATCTCGTCGCGCAGAAGATTGCGGGCCTGGAAGTTGCGCACGCCATCCCAGTGCTCGGTGCCATCAGGACGGTTCCCGAGGTCGTCGAACGAAAAACAGGACGGCTCGGACTTGAAGAGCCAGAAACGCCGCTGGCGGTTCATGGTGCCTCCCGGGTCACGCGACGCGCCTTCCTAGGTCAGGAGGTGCACGAAGAGCCCGCTCCTCAGCTTGGGCTCGAACCAGGTGGACTTGGGGGGCATGATCTTGCCCACATCGGCCAGGTGCATCAGCTCAGCCATGGACGTGGGGTGGAGCGAGAAGGCCACCCGGTACTCGCCGCCTGTCACCAGGCGCTCCAGTTCGCCGGTGCCGCGGATGCCCCCCACGAAATGGATCCGCTGGTCGGTCCGGGGATTGCGGATGCCGAGGACCGGCCCCAGGAGGTTGTTCTGGAGGATGGAGACGTCCAGGTGGGACACTGCGTCATGCTCGTCAAAGGAGCCCTGCTTGGGCACAAGCTGGTACCAGCGCCCCTCCAGATACATGCCGAACTGGTGCCTGCTTTTCGGTTCGAACCGCCCTTCCTCCGGGGAGACGCTGAAATGCTCTCCCACCCGGGCCATGAACTCGGCCACGGTGAAGCCGTTCAGGTCCTTCACCACCCGGTTGTAGGGCATGATGGTCATTTCGCTGTCAGGAAAGATCACGGTAAGGAACCAGTTGTACTCCTCGTCACCCGTATGATCGCGGTTGGCGGAGCGGCGCAGGTCACGCACCCGCCCGGCCGCGGCGCTCCGGTGATGGCCGTCCGCCACGTAGAGGGTTGCAATGGAGGCGAAGCGGGCGGTGAGTTCGTCGATGACCGCCCGGTCGTCCACGACCCAGAGGGTATGGGAAACGCCGTCGTCGGTGGTGAAATCGTAGGCCGGTTCGGCCGAGGCGGCCCGGGCCACGATGGCGGTAATGGCCGGATCGTTGCGGTAGGTATAGAAGACCGGCTCGTCGTTGGCGTCGAGGTAGTCGATGTGCTTTACCCGATCCTCTTCCTTGTCGGCCCGGGTGAGCTCATGCTTCTTGATGACCCCGCTCTCGTAGTCGTCCACGCCGGCGCAGACCACGAGTCCCGTCTGGACGAACGCTCCCATCTTCTGGCGGTAGACGTAGTAGCACTCCCGGGGTTCCTGAACGAGGATGCCCTCGGCCGTGAACCGTTGCAGGTTTTCCCTGCCTTTTTCGTAGACCGGCTCGGCGTAGGGATCCATCTCGGCGGGAAGATCGATCTCCGGCCGGGAGATGTGGAGAAAGCTGTAGGGGTTGCCTGATGCCATGGCTGCGGCCTCGGCCACGTTCATGACGTCATAGGGAAGCGCGGCCACCTTCTCGGCCAGGTGCTTCGGCGGGCGAAGCGCCCGAAACGGCTTGATCAGAGCCATGGTTACCTCGATAAATTAGAAGTAGCGCCGCCCGCCCATGAAACGGGAGGTGAAATAGTTCTCGTCAAGGGACGAAACCTTGATGTCGTCGCCGCGGCGGGGGGCATGGACGAAGCGGTTGTCACCCACGTAGATCCCCACGTGGTTGATGCTGTCATCGGAGGCGCCGAAGAAGACCAGGTCGCCGTCGCGCAGATCCCCGCGCCCGACCGGGTCGCCCACCTTGAACTGCTCGCGGGAGGTTCGGGGAATGTTGACCCCGCAGAGGTTGTACACGGCCCTGACGAACCCGCTGCAGTCCATCCCGTCCACGACGGTATCCCCGCCCCAGCGGTAGGGGATGCCAACGAACCGCTCCGCAGTGCGGGCGGCAATGGCCCCCATGTCCCGGTTGCCCCGGTCGTTGTCGGGGCGGCTGCGGGGCTGGTCGGGCTTCGGCCGGCCGATGGTCGCGGCGGGCTCCTTGCGGATGACCGTTTCGCGCTTCGCGACGGGCAGGTTTTCCGGCGAGGCGATGAAGTAGGAGCCGATCATGCCGTCGGCCACCAGCCTGCGGGCCTCCCTCCGGGCAGCCTCCAGGGAGGGGAAGTCGCCGAAGCGGACCGCATAGAGGCCGTTGTCACGCTTGAAATAGAACGCATCGATGCCGCGAACCTGGAGCCTTGCCGTAAGACGCTCGGCGTTCTTCACGTCGGAGAAGGCCCCCACCTGGATGGCATGGCCCACGCGGGAGAGACCCGCCCGGGGCATGGCGCAGCCCGTGGCCGTCACAAAGGCCACTGCGACAAACACGAGAAAGAGGGTTAGTTTTTTCACCATCGCGCCTTACTCGTCGGAGTCTTTCACATCGCGCCGCACCCCCATGAGGAACGCCACGACGAAATCCTCCAGTGCACCGTCCAGGACCGCGTCGGGGTTGCCCGATTCGACGCCGGTCCGCAGGTCCTTGACCATCTTGTAGGGGTGGAGCACATAGGAGCGGATCTGGCTTCCCCAGCCGATCTCCTTTTTCTCGCCGGCCAGTTCGGAGGCCTGGGCTTCGCGCTCCTGGAGCTCCTTTTCGTAGAGCTTCGCCCGGAGCATCCGCAGCGCCGTGGCTTTGTTCAGGTGCTGGCTTCGCTCGCACTGGCAGGCAACCACGATGCCCGTGGGAAGGTGAGTAAGCCGGACGGCGGAGTCGGTGGTGTTCACGTGCTGACCGCCGGCGCCACTGGAACGGTAGGTGTCGACCCGCAGATCCGACTCGGCGATCTTGATCTCGATGTCGTCCTCGATTTCGGGGAAAACGAACACCGAGGCAAAGGAGGTATGCCGGCGGGCGTTGCTGTCGAAGGGGGAAATCCGCACAAGGCGGTGAATCCCGGCCTCGGCCTTAAGATAGCCGTATGCGTACTCACCGTCAACCGTAAAGGTCGCTGACTTCACCCCTGCCTCGTCTCCCGCCTGGAAGTCGGTGATTTCGGTCTTCCAGCCCTTGCGCTCGCAGTAGCGCAGGTACATCCGCAGCAGCATCTCGGCCCAGTCCTGGGCCTCGGTTCCGCCGGCACCGGCATTGATGGAAACGAAACAACTGTTCTTGTCGTGGGGGCCCGACAGCATGCGCTGAAACTCTGCCCCATCCACCTCGCGCTCAAGGCAGTCGTTGAGGGCGCGGACTTCGTCGAGCGTCGCCCCGTCTTGGGCTTCCTCCCCCAATTCGATGAGGACGCGGATGTCGTCCGTCTGGCGGTTGAGACGATCCCACAGATCGATGAGCTTTTCGATCCGGGTTCTCTCCCGCAGGACCTTCTGGGCTTCCTCGTTATTGTCCCAGAAACCGGGGGCGGCGATCTGCGCCTCCAGTTCCTGAATGTCTTCCCGCTTGCGGTCTATGTCAAAGAGACCCCCGGAGCTTGGCGATCCGCTCCCCGAGATTTTCGACCCGTGCAACTTCTTCTCTGAACATCGTTGACTCCTTGTTGTTGCCACAATATGTGCGACACCGGTGCGGAACGGTACACGGTGCCGGAAAATGTCCGGGACATCCCGTCAGGCGCTGCCGGCCCTGCGATGGGCACGCAGTGCTATCAGTGCGCCACAGGCCAGGCAGGCCATGGCAAAGACGTCGCCATAACGGTTGTAGATGGTGCCCCCCTCTCCCAGTCGCACCTCGCCGGTAAGAATTGCCTCCTCGAACAAGCCGGTCATCCTGAGAATATGCCCCTTGCTGTCGATGATGGCAGTGATGCCGGTATTGGCGGCCCGCACCAGGGGAACCCGGTTCTCCACGGCGCGGAAGACGGTCATGGAGAGATGCTGGTAGGGGGCGGAAGATCGCTTGTACCAGGCGTCGTTGGTGATGTTGACCAGAATCCTGCTTCCGGCCCGCACGTACCCCCTGGCCAGTTCGGGGAAGATACCCTCGAAGCAGACCAGCACCCCGATGGCCCCCTTTCCCGTCTCAAGGGAGGCAATCCCGGCTCCGGGCGAGAAATCGCCGATGCCGGCCACGATCTTGTTGACGAAGGGGAGAAACTTCGCCATGGGCACGTACTCGCCGAAGGGAACCAGGTGGATCTTGTCGCTGCGGCCCATCACGTCCCCCCACGGAGACAGGAGGAAGGCGCTGTTCAGGTAGCGGATCGTTTCGCCGTCCCGCTCAAAGGCCGGGCTCCCCACAACCGTGCAACTGCGCAGCTCCCTCGCCAGATTCCGGATGCGGGACGCGTATTTCTCCTCGTTCTGGAGATAGAACGGCACCGCGCTCTCGGGCCAGACCACCAGATCCGCGGGGCCAGTGCTGCACGCCTTGCGGGACAGGCGCTCGTACACCGCCACCGTCGCCTCCTGGAACGCCGGGTCCCACTTTACGCTCTGGTCGATGTTGCCCTGAATCAAGGCCACGGAGAAAGGAGCCCCCGCCTCGGGACGGTGCAGGCGATTGAAGCCATAGGCAAGGGTTGCGATCAGGAGCAGAACCAGGATAGCCGCGCTCTTCACCGGATAGGGTGCCCGTTCGCGGGCCGCGAAGCCGCGGATGATCCGGTACAGGACCACATTGCTCAGAGCGATGAGAAACGAAAGGCCATAGACGCCGGTCAGGTCCGCTATCTGGATGAGTGGCAGGGTCCGGTACTGGGAGTACCCGAGGCTGGCCCAGGGAAAACCGGTAAGCAGAAAGGATCGGACATACTCCAGCCCCACCCAGACCACCGGAAACGCAAGAAGCGCGGTGATCCCCCGCTCTTCGCCGCACCTGACGACATAGACGGTTACGGCGGGATAAAGGGCCAGGTAGCCCGCCAGCATCAGGAAGATGACGATGCTGACACTCCAGTGGAGGCGGCCATAGGCTACCACGGCGATGTTGATCCAGTAGAGGATGCCGGCGTAGGCCACCAGCCCCGCGGTGAAGCCGAGCCGGAACGCGGTGGCGGGAGCCTTGTGGCCGCAGGCGAGCAGTAACGGCACCAGGGCCACCCACGCCAGGATGGAAAAGCCGGGCGTGGGGAACGACACGGCAAGGAGCACGCCCGAAAGGGCAGCCATGACGTAGTCGCGCCGGGGGACGGCATTGAAGCCGGGCATGTGAAACCTGCGGTAATCCACTACGGTTGGGCCTCCCCGGCCTCGTCACCGCGGCGGGCGATCCGCACCTTCTTGATGTTGCGTTCGCCGGCCTCCAGGACGGTCATGCGCAGGGTGTCGCTCTCGACTTCCTCCCCCACCATGGGTATCCGCCCGGTAAGATGGAAGATGAGGCCTGCCACCGTGTCGAACTTTTCCCGCTCCACTTCGATGCCGAAATACTCCTCCAGCTCCTCGATGGGCAGCCGGGCATCGACCAGGATCGAGCCGTCGGGCTCCTCTTCCAGCCATTCATCCTCCAGGTCGTACTCGTCCTGAATGTCCCCCACGATCTGCTCCAGCAGGTCCTCGATGGTGACGAGTCCCGAGGTGCCGCCGTACTCGTCGATGACGATGGCGATGTGAACCCGCTTCCGCTTGAATTCCTGGAGCAGTTCCTCGAGGTTTTTAGTCTCGGGAATGAAGTAGGGGACCCGCATGATCCGCTTGAGATTGATGGCGGGCTCGCTCATGCCCCAGTATTTGAGGAGGTCCTTGGCGTAGATGAGACCGATGATGTTGTCCACGGTGCCATCGTAGACCGGGATGCGGGAGTGCCCGCAACTGATGATGGTATTGAGAACATGCGCCAACGCGGCATCCACCGGCACACACGCCATGTCGGTCCGCGGCACCATGATCTCGCGGACGATGGTGTCGCGCAACTCGAAGATGGAGCGGATCATCGCGTTTTCTTCTTCGTTGATGATCCCTTCCTCTTCACCGGCGTCCATGATCTCCTGGATTTCCTCCTCGGTGATCCGTTTCCTGCCCGTGAGGAACCTGCCGATACTGTCGATCAGACTGCTCCCTTTCCTGCCTGAGCCTTCGTCCAAGGCGCTGTTTCCTCCCCTTTCATCGGTTGCCGGTTATGGTTATGCGTGATCAAATTGGTTCAGACCGCTACTTCAGCATTCTGAACAGGGTCAGGACCAGTGCGGCGACGGCAGTCCCCGTAATCGCTCCCAAGACCACTTCGCGCATGGTGTGGATATTGAGCAGCAGGCGCGAATGGCTGACCATCACTGCCAGAGCGATGGTGAGGATTGAAATCAGAGGATCCTGGGTGGAGAGGGAAACCACCGTTGCGATGCCAAAGGCGACGGCGGCATGGCCGCTCGGCAGTCCTCCCTCCAGGGGGGTCCCCCTGCCGGACAAGGACTTGAGAATCACCACGACAATCACCACGACGAGGAGCGCTACGACCGTCCCCATCTCCGTGGGCGTTCCTATCATGGCGAGGGCCTCCTTGTAAATCGGAAAAATGTACTTGGAGAGTATCAGGTATCCCATGACCGCCGCGCCGATGGCAGCCGTGAGCACCCCTCCGGCGGCCACGTCCTTGGCGATCTTGGCCAGGGGATGGTAGCCGGGCGACACCAGATCCACCACCGCTTCCACGGCGGTATTCATGAGCTCCGCGAACAGCACGAAGGCGACCGACACCGCCAGCAGGGTGAATTCAAGGGGGGTCACCCGCAGGAACAGCACCGCCACCAGCAGGCCCAGGGCTGCCAGGAAATGATACCGCATGTGCGGCTGGGTCCGTGAAGCCCAGAGAATCCCGTCAATGGCGCAGTTGGCCGAATCGATGAACCGGGTGGGCTTGATGGGTGCCCCGGCAGGGCGTTCCGCTTCCGGCCTCCCGTCTTTCCACTGGCCGGAGCTAGACAAGTCCGCCGTTCTCGAGGAGGGCGAAGACTTCCCGTTCCTTTGCCTCCATCCGCCGGGCTTCGGTCTCGCCGCTCCGCTCATGATCGTAGCCGGTGATGTGAAGGATGCCGTGGAGCAGGAGGAAACAGAGCCGCGACCAGAAGGCGATGCCCGCCTCTTCCGCCTCCCGGGCCGCCGTGTCCGCCGAGATGATCACGTCACCCAGCACATCGGGGTTGAGGTCGCCGAAATCCCCCTCCCCCATGGCAAATGAGATGACATTGGTGGGGCGGTCCTTGCCAAGGTAGTCGCGGTTGACCCGGCGGATGCCCAGATCGCCGGTGATGACCACCGACAGTTCGCTATCGGGATATCCCAAGGCGCCTAAGATCGTCTCCGCCACCTTTCTTAGGCGTCTCGTCCCGATCGGATGGCGTTTTTGCCTGTTCGTTATCGCTACCTTCAAGGGTCTTCTTTCCTCCGGGCGTTTTGTCCTTTTCCTTGTAGGCCGGCTCCGGATAATCGATCCGGTGGTGATAGATGCCGGCAAGGATTTGGTTGAAGCTCTTGGCGATCTCGTGAAGGTTCTTGAGGGTCAGTTCGCATTCGTCCAACTGGCCGTCGATGAAGATATTGTTGATGATCTTCTGGACCAGTCCCTGGATGCGGGCCGGCGTCGGATCGGCAAGGGTCCGGGAAGCAGCCTCCACGCAGTCGGCCAGCATCACGAGCCCTGCCTCGCGGGTCTGGGGCTTGGGACCGGGATAGCGGAAATCGCGCTCGTCCACCGCCTGCTCCTCGGTTGCCACATTCTTTGCCTTGCCGTAAAAAAAGCTGATCAGGGCCGTGCCGTGGGATTGGCGGATAATATCGATGATCGGCCGCCCCAACCGGTGCTCGCGGGCCAACTCCACCCCCTCTTTCACATGGGAAATGAGGATCAGGGCGCTCATGTTGGGCGACAGTTTGTCGTGGCGATTCTCGCCGCCGCCGACGTTCTCGATGAAATACTGGGGCTTGCTGATCTTGCCGATATCGTGGTAGTAGGCGGCAACTCGCGCCAGGAGCGGATTCGCATTGATGGCTTCAGCCGCCGCCTCCACCAGGTTCCCCACCAGGACGCTATGGTGATAGGTGCCGGGAGCGCGGACCATCAGCTCCCGGAGCACGGGAGAATTGAGATTGGACAGCTCCAGCAGCTTGATGTCGGTCACGTAGTGGAAAACCGTTTCGACCAGGGGGATCACCCCGGTGACGATGGCCGAGCAGAGAAGTCCTCCGGCCAGGGCGAAACCGACGCTCCAGAGGGTCTGGATGGTGAGGAAGCTGTCGCCCATGACCTGGAAGGAAAAGGCCATGGCCAGGTTCACCACGCTCACCTTGAGGCCGGCGGTGTAAATCCGGCTGCGGTCCTTGCAGTGGCGCACGCCGTGGGCACCCGCGATACCACCCAGAAGGGCGTAGACCACCACGAAGAGGCTGTTGTTGAACATGATCCCCAGAAGGGGTGCGGTGATGGCCGCATAGACCATGGCCACTTCGGAATTGAGGATGATCCGGATGATCATCGGTCCTACGGCAAAGGGGAAGAGGTAGAAATAGTCGTGGGTATCGATGCTGGGGAACGGCGTCCCCAATGCCGCGGAAACGGTCATGCCGATCTTGAAAACGAAAAAAAGCCCCACCGTTACCAGGGCGATCAACAGCAGATCCTTGCTGGTCGGGTTGAATTTGCGGATGTTCTTGCGCGCGAAGCGGTAGGGGAAGTAGAAGAGGACCAGCACAAGCCCCATGATGCCGATGGCGGTGAAGAGGTGATGAGTGCCGTGGCGGGCCGCGAAGAGCATCTGGAGCTTCTGGGCCTGGTCTTCGGTTATCCGTTCGCCGACCCGGACGATCATTTCGCCCCGCTTGACCTGGATAAAAGAAGGACGCACGCTCTCCCGGGCCTGCATCCGGTTGCGGATGGTCAGATCCTCGTTAAAGGAGAGGTTTGGCTTCGCCGCTTTGGCCACGAGCCCCTTGATCGCATCGGTTTCCCGCGATGAAACCCCGCCGGCAACGATCCGTATCTCCTTGAGCGCCGCCCCGGCCTCTTCGACGCTGAGCGGCGTCACCACGTACTCCATCGTGCCCAGCGGCTCCCCGGAGCGGGAATCCACGAGCATAATGCCGTGGGAGCTGTCGGCGGCAAACCGCCGCTTGTCGGCAATGATCTTGTGGCTGTAGAGGCGCTCGGCCAGTTGAGACACCTGCCCGATCAGTTCCGAGCTGGAGCCGAGCCGCATGAGCGCGGCAATCTCCGTCCGGGAAGGGGTGAATCCGAAGATGTCGCGCAACGCCTGATCCACGGAGGTCTGTTCAGCTTCCTCTCGATGGGCCGCGGCCTCGCGCAGCACCACGAGCGCCTGCTCGAAACGCGTCACGAGCTCGGCCGCCGCCTGCTGATCGAAACTGTACGCAAAGGGAACGGCGTCCTCCGCCTCCCTGCGCTTGCGTTCGGTCAGGGCGCGGTCTTCCAGCAGATGGTCGCGGGTGGCGCGAATATCGGTGGAGGCAATGTCGCCCGCTTCATGGCGGACGGACATGAACTCCTGGCGGGGGAAAATGATGAACGTGAGAATAATGGCTGTAACGACCAGAAGGATCCGCCGGTTTCTGTTTTCGTGCCTCGGATTGGAGAACCGTTCGAACAGGTTGTCCACAAGGCGTCCCAGCGAGAGCGACAGTGAGCCGCGTATATCCCGATCGTTGTTGCCGCTTTGAGAGGGCATAGAGTTACTTGTCTGGCGCAGCGTTGCCGCGGTTCGACATCCTTGAAGCGGGGATCCATCCCCACGGTTGTCCGGCTTGACCAAGTGATTACTATATCGTTCTTCTTTCCTGCGTGTCAATTTAGGATTAAAGGTGTTTCCATTTCATGGGGGCTCTGCTATATACTTTCTCTGTTTTGTCCAAGGTCGCACGACCTGTCACATTTTCAGCAAGGGGGCCATGAATGAGTGAAATCACTGATGTTTACGCGAGGGAGATCCTCGATTCCCGCGGCAATCCCACCCTGGAGGTGGAGGTTTTTCTGGAGTCCGGCGTCATGGGACGCGCGGCGGTTCCGTCCGGCGCCTCGACCGGCGAACGGGAAGCTCTGGAGCTGCGGGACGGCGACACCTCGCGGTACCTGGGCAAGGGAGTTCTCAAGGCCGTCGACAACGTGAACGATATCATTGCCGAGCAACTCATCGGCATGGAGGCCACCGACCAGGTGGGGATCGACCGGCGGATGCTGGAGCTCGACGGCACTGAATACAAGAGCACCCTGGGGGCCAACGCCATTCTCGGCGTGTCGCTTGCCGTTGCCAAAGCCGCGGCCGAAGAGGTCGGCCTCCCCCTCTACCAGTACATCGGCGGCTGCAATGCCCGGGAGCTTCCCCTCCCCATGATGAACATCCTCAACGGCGGCGCCCATGCCGACAACAACGTGGACATCCAGGAGTTCATGATCATGCCCGCCGGCGCCCGGAGCTTTTCCGAGGCACTACGGATGGGGGCCGAGGTGTTCCACGCCCTGAAAAGCGTCCTGAAGGGCAAGGGCTACAACACCGCCGTCGGGGACGAGGGGGGCTTCGCGCCGAACCTCAAATCCAACGAAGAGGCACTCGAAGTCATCATGGAAGCCATTGCCAAGGCCGGCTACAAGGCGGGCGAGGACATCCTCCTGGCCCTCGACGTGGCGTCGTCTGAGCTGTTCAAGGACGGCACATACTTCCTGGAGAACGAGGCCAAACCAGAAAAGACCGCAGACGAACTGATCGATTTCTACGAGAACCTGGTCAACAAGTATCCCATCGTCTCCATCGAGGACGGCATGGCCGAGAACGACTGGGAAGGGTGGAAGAAGATCACCGACCGCCTCGGCAAGCGGGTCCAGTTGGTGGGAGACGACCTCTTCGTAACGAACTCGAAGATCCTCAAGGAGGGTATCAGCAAGGGAGTTGCCAACTCTATCCTCATCAAGCTGAACCAGATCGGCACGCTCACCGAGACCCTCGACGCCATCGAGACCGCCAAACGCGCCGGGTACACCACGGTCATCTCCCACCGCTCCGGCGAGACCGAGGACACGACCCTTGCCGACCTGGCGGTAGCCGTGAACGCCGGACAGATCAAGACCGGCTCCCTGTGTCGGACCGACCGGGTGGCCAAGTACAACCAGCTCCTCAGGATCGAGGACGAACTGGATGTGACCGCCCTGTTCCGCGGCAAGGACGTATTCTACAACCTGCGCTGAACCGGCACCGACCGGCACGGCTGGAACGCGCAAAAGGCGGGGGAAACCCCGCCTTTTGCTTGTGGCGATAGGCAGCGGAATCAGCCGTTCAGGCAACCCGGGCCGTGATTCCCAGCCGGTCGAGCACCTCCGACATCCTTCCCGCATCCAGCGGCTTCTGAAGGAAATGGGCGGCGCCCAGCCTGCCGCAAGCCTCCATGTCCCGCTCATGGTCCGACGACGTGAGCACTACCACGGGAATATCGCGGGTCTCCTCCCTTTTTCGCATCTCGCGCAGCACATCGACGCCATCCACCCTTGGCAGTTTCAGGTCCAGGAGGACGAACCGGGGCTGAGCCCGGTTCTCAGCAACCGTCAGGTAGCGTAGGGCTTCGACACCGTCCTTTACCACATCGATCCGCGAAAGGACCGGGAATTTTTTAAGCACCCGCCGGGTCAGAAACTCCTCGTCGGGATTGTCCTCCACGAGCAGCATGGTTATTTCTTCGGTACCGGCCATGACATCCCCCCTCTCCACCTGTTACCCTCTGAATGCAAGAATCGCGCTCAATCCATGCCCAAAGGCCGGAACGAGCAGACAACCATGGTTCCTTTTCCTTCGCCGCTGTCGATTCTAACATAACCGCCGTGGCGATCGACAATTCTTTTAACCAGCGCAAGCCCCACACCGGTGCCGGGAAACTCGTCATGGCCATGAAGGCGTTCGAATGGGCGGAAGAGCCGTTCGGCATAGGCCATGTCGAACCCAGCACCATTGTCGAGGATGAAAAACGCCCCTTCGACTGATGCAACCGCTCCGAATTCGATGAGTCCCTCCGGTTTGCCCCCCGTGAACTTCCAGGCATTGCCCACGAGATTGTCGAGCACCACCGAAACCAGGCGGGGATCGGCGTCCACCTGGACGCCGGGCTCGATGATCACGGTCACGCGCCGCTGGGGCTCGCTCTCCCGCAACTCGGCAATGATGCGCTCAACCATGGGGCTCAGATTCACCTTTTCACGGCAGAGCTCGCCACGGCTCACCTGGGTGAGGCTCATGATCGCGGCAACGACACGCCCCATCTGGTCGCAGGTGGACATGATCCTCTCAAGGTAGAACCGGCCGGCGCTGTCCAGCTTGTCGCTGAAATCCTCTTCCAGCGCCAGACAAAAACCCTTGAGCCTTACCAGCGGGGCACGCAGGTCATGGGAAACCGAATAGTTAAACGATTCCATCTCCCGGGTGGCCTTCTCAAGCTCTGCAGTTCGCCCGATGACGCGCTGCTCCAGTTCGTTATTGAGAGCGCTGATCGCCTCCTGGGCCCTGCTGCGTTCCGCTTCGCGCTGCTCCAGGGCGGCCACCATTCCGTTGAATGCGAGCGCCAGCCGCCCCACCTCGTCAGAGGACACGACGTCGACCTTTCTGAAATCGCCGTCACGCAACGCACGCACTCCGTCCGTGAGCCGGTCGAGGGGGCGGGTAATCTTCCGGCCGATGACATAGGCGAGAATACCCCAGAGAACAATTGCCGCCAGCGCAATCAGGATACTGTTGGCCACCAGAAACCTGAAGGCATTGGTAACACTGCCCTTGTCAAAGATCACCCGGCCAAAACCGATGGTGCGCTCGCGAATATCCTGGGAACTCGCCCCGAAGTAGAGTTCCTCCTCGGAAAAACTGCCCGCCTCCAGGATGATTGGCGCCCAGAATTCAACGGTCTTAGCTGTCTCGAACCGGATAGGGCCGGGAGACATCTTCAAGGCGCCATTCACATCGGGCGGTAGCGGGAACGTCGGGGACCCGCTGCCCAAAGCCCCGCGCTCTTCGAGGATCGGCTTTCCTTCTGGGGAATAAACCCCGGCAGACACCACCCCTTCGTAAGAGGTCACCCCGTCGAGGGCGCCCTTGATGAACCCTGTATTGTGGGTAACAATGCCGACCCGGGCATTGAAGGCAAGCACTCGCGCAAGGGAGGTTCCCTCGCGCATGAATGCTTCGCGGGCCAGTTGCCAACGGTCATAGAGGTAAACGCCGGAAAAGAAGAGAACCACGACAAGGAACAGGAAGCCGAACGAGAGAAAAATCCTCGCCGAGAGTCTTTCCCTGGCTATGGCAAGGGGAGAGCGCATGGGAACCGCCTGGTTACACGGACTTATCAAGGTGGCCGGTGTCCGCGAGAAAGGGACGCCGGCACGAGCGAGACAACGGCACGACAGGTCTGCAGGACTGCGGGTGCGGCAATTCAGGCCGGTGAAAACGCCCCTAAAGCATTGCCAAAGGGAATGTCCCGCCTGTCCAGCTCGGCATCCAGCACGTAGAACTACCAGCAACCCCGTGCTTTGTCCAGGGTTTTCCGGGATGGTTCGGTTCCGCGACGGTTACTCCGCCGCCCCGGCCACTGACGGAAGATGTGTGCTATACTCACGAAAAATACGAAAATCGAGCACGGAGGGTTCTTCCATGCGCTACTCCCCCCTTCTCACCGACCTCTACCAATTGACCATGCTCGCCGGCTACCTGGACGAAGGTGTGGCAGAGACGCCGGCAGTCTTTGATCTGTTTTTCCGTCACAACCCCTTCCAGGGCGGATATGCGGTCTTTGCCGGACTCGATCCTGCCCTCGACTTTCTCGAACACCTCGAGTTCAACGAAGACGAGCTCGAGTACCTCCGGGGGCTCGGCCTCTTCCGGCCGGCTTTCATCGATTTTCTCCGTTCATTCCGTTTCAAGGGCAGGGTAACGGCCCCATCCGAAGGGACTCCAGTTTTTGCCAACGAGCCGCTGGTCACGGTGGAGGCGCCCCTGGCCCAGGCCCAACTGGTGGAGACGGCGCTCCTCAACATCATAAATTTCCAGACCCTCGTGGCCACGAAGGCGGCCCGGATCGTCCACGCGGCAGCGGACGGAACAGTCCTCGAATTCGGCCTCCGGCGCGCCCAGGGACCCGACGGCGGCTTGAGCGAAGCCAGGGCGGCCTACGTGGGAGGGGTACGCAGCACCAGTAACGTCCTGGCGGGCAAAACGTTCGGCATCCCGGTGCGCGGCACCCATGCCCACAGTTGGATCATGGCCTTTCCCGACGAATTGACGGCGTTCAGGAAATACGCTGAGGTCTTCCCCGACTCCTGCGTCCTCCTGGTGGACACCTACGACACCCTCAGGAGCGGCCTGCCCAACGCGGTCACTGTTGCGCGGGAGTTGCGGGCCCGGGGGCATGAATTGGCCGGGGTGCGGATCGACTCGGGCGACCTGGCCTACCTCTCGCGCCAGGCACGGCGGCTGTTCGACGAGGCAGGGTTTCCCAACGTCCGGGTCGTCGCCTCCAATGAGCTTGATGAGTTTGTCATAGAATCGATCCGGGCCGAGGGGGGGTGCGTCGACATCTACGGCGTGGGAACCCGGCTCGCCACCTGTGCCGGAGAAGGAGGGGGCGCCCTGGGAGGGGTCTACAAGCTGGTGCGGATCGGCGATCGACCGCGGCTCAAGGTAACGAGCGACCTGGCCAAGGCGACCCTGCCTGACCGGAAGCGGCTCCTGCGGGCCGTGTCCGCCGACGGCACCTTCATTCAGGACCTAATCTGCCTGGACGGCGAAGAGGTGCTTCCCGGCCATACGGTCTTTGATCCGACCAACCCCCTGCAGCATGTGGCCATCCCGATGAAGGCCCGCCTTGAAGACGTACGGTCCGTTGTCATGGAAAACGGCAGGCGGACCGCCGCACGGACCGCTTCACTGGACGGGATGGCCGACCGGTCGCGGGATCAGCTCGCCCTCCTCCCCCAGGGATGCCTCCGGTTCATCAACCCCCACCGCTACAAGGTTTCCATCAGCCAGGGACTCAATGACCTGCGACTTCGCCTCATGGAGGAGGTGCGGCACGGGTATCACGACAGCGTCACCCCGTAACGGAGCATATGCCATGGAAAAAAGCGCCGCCCTTCTCATCGTCGACGTCCAGAATGACTTCTGCCCCGGCGGAAGCCTGGCCGTCCCCGGCGGGGACGCCGTAGTGCCCGTTCTCAACCGTTATATCAGTCTCTTCCGGGCGGCCGGGCTCCCCATATTCGCCTCACGGGACTGGCACCCCCGGACCACGTCCCATTTCAAGGAACACGGCGGACTGTGGCCGGTCCATTGCGTGCAGGGGAGCCACGGCGCGCAGTTTCATCCCGACCTGGCCCTTCCCGGGGACGCAATCGTCATATCGAAGGGAATGGATCCGGAGCGTGACGACTATTCGGCGTTCCAAGGAACTGCGGCCGACGGGACGCCCCTCCCTGCCCTTCTTGCCGGCCGCGGCATCCGCCATCTGTACCTGGGAGGGCTTGCTACCGATTATTGCGTAAAGGAGTCGGCCCTGGAAGGAGTCCGGCACGGCCTCATCGTCACCGTGCTGGCCGATGCGTCACGGGGGGTCGACCTCGCCCCCGGCGATTCGGGCCGGGCAGTGCAGGACATGATGCGGGCGGGGGTGCGGGTGACATCCCTTGAGGACATCGGACAGGAGCAACGGCTGCGGGAGTGAAAATACGACAAAGAGGTGTGGTATCCGTCAACTCGTAGTTCTGGCAAAAACCGGAAAAACGTGCTATTGCTACCTTGACTCGATCTTTCTATCGTATTTTCATATAGTTCAAGGAGACGAAACCCATGATCCGCACGAGCAACCTGAAGATCAAAAGCATCACTCCCATCATTGCGCCCGGGGAGTTGCGCCAGGTATTTCCCCAGTCGGAGGAGGCGGCAGAGTTCGTCAACTCCAGCCGCGCCCACATCAAGAACATCCTCAAGGGCAAGGACCCACGCCTGATGGTGGTAGTGGGCCCCTGTTCCATCCACGACCCGAAATCGGCCCTGGAGTATGCCGAGCGGCTGGCGCGGCTGGCGGCCGAACTGTCGGATCAACTGTTCATCGTGATGCGGGTCTACTTCGAAAAACCCCGCACCACCGTGGGCTGGAAGGGGCTCATCAATGACCCCGACATGAACAGCACCCACCAGATATCCAAGGGGCTCGGCATCGCCCGGCGGCTGCTGTCCGAAATAACGGAAATGCTCCTGCCGGTGGCCACCGAGATGCTCGACCCCATCACCCCCGACTACCTGGCGGATTGCATCTCCTGGGGAGCCATCGGGGCCCGCACCACCGAGAGCCAGACCCACCGCGAAATGGCCAGCGGCCTCTCGTTCCCCGTGGGATTCAAGAACGGCACCGACGGCAATCTCCAGATCGCCATCGACGCCATGAATGCGGCACTCCATTCCCACAGCTTTATCGGCGTCAACCGGGAGGGGCGCACCTCCATCATTCAGACCACCGGCAACCCCGATGTCCACATCGTGCTGCGGGGAGGGAAAAAACCGAACTATTTCCCCGAAGACATCAGAAAAACTGAAGAGATGCTGGAAAAGGGAGGACTCTTTCCCACCATCATGATCGACTGCAGCCACGGCAACTCGGAGAAACGCCACGAAAAACAGCCCGACGTGCTCTCAGCCGTCGTGGACCAGATCGCTGCCGGCAACCGGTCCATCTCCGGCGTCATGATCGAGAGCTTTCTGGAAGAAGGGAGCCAGTCGATCCCCAGGGATCTCTCGACCCTCAGGTACGGCGTGTCCATCACCGACAAGTGCATTGACTGGAAGACCACTGAAAGCATCCTGCGTTCGGCCCACGACCGCCTCAAGGCAGCAGGAGGCAGGCCCCTGCACGGGTAGGCCCGCTGTCAGGCAAAGGGAACGCGGGGCAGCCCGAGGGTTTCGGCTAGGGCCCGGTGAACGATGCCGCCCCGCCAGGTATTGAGGGCTTTCGCCAGGGCGGGGTCGCGCCTCAAAGCATCCTCGATACCAAGGCTTGCCAGCAGCCGCACATACGGAAGGGTCGCATTGGTGAGCGCCAGGGTGGATGTGCGGGGGTAGGCGCCCGGCATGTTGGCCACGGTGTAGTGGATGATGCCATCCACCTCGTACACCGGCTTGTCGTGAGTGGTCGGCCGGCTCGTGGCGACGCATCCCCCCTGATCAACGGCAACATCCACGATGACCGCCCCTTTCCGCATGGTCCCGAGCATGGGGCGGGTAATGAGCACCGGCGTCCGGCCGCCAGGCACCAGCAACGCTCCAACCACCAGATCAGCATCCCGAAGATGATCCGCAAGGGCGTCGGCCGTGAGGACCAGGGTCCGAAGCCTTCCGTTGAAAACGTCGTCAAGACGCTGCAGCCGCTCGATCCCCCTGTTCATTACCGTTGTTTCCATACCGAGGCCGAGGCAGACCCGCGACGCTGCGCTGCCCACCACTCCTGCACCGAGAATGAGCGCCCGGCCGGCAGCCACGCCGGGAACGCCTGCGGGCAAGGTCCCTGTACCGCCGTAGATTCGTTGGAGATGAAACGCTCCCACCAGGGGGGCCATCCGGCCGGCAATCTCGCTCATTGGCGCAAGCAGCGGCAACACTCCCCCCTTCTCCAGCGTCTCGTAACCGATGGCGGTAATGCCGCGTTCCAGCAACACACGGGTCAGTGCCTCGTTGGGGGCCAGGTGGAGATAGGTAAAGAGCGTCTGTCCGGGCTGCAGCAGTCCGTATTCCTCCGGCAGCGGTTCCTTCACCTTGACAATGAGCTCGGCCCGCCCGAAGAGGTCACTCCGGCTCACTACCCGGGCACCCGAGCGATGAAAGTCATCGTCGGCAAAACCGCTCCCCTCGCCTGCGCCTGCCTCCACGAGGATCCCGTGTCCTTCGCGCGAGAGCTCCGCCACGCCCGTCGGCGTCATGCCGACCCGGTATTCATGGGTTTTTATCTCCCGGGGCACGCCTATGATCATTGCCGAATCCCTCCCTATCGGATACGAGGTGCTCTGGTTCTTCAGTATACCCCAGGATGATGATTCGGCATGACGCACCCGACCACGCCCTCCTGCCCAGCGCCCCGCCATATCTCGTAGCTATATTAATGCAAAAATATAAACAAAAAATAATATCGTTAAATCCATGCCCAAACGGCCTGGCAACGACACATTACCCGCTATAACACCACGTTTTGCCCACCTCGCTGTCATTTCGCGTCATTATTTCAAAGAAATATTGACCCGCATATCCTGCCATTATTTCAACACAATACAAATCTAAATATCACGATAAAGCACACACTCTGCTACACATGATTGCCAAATGACGGCACTCCTCCTCAAGCCTCACCAGCACCACAAAACAATAAACAGTAGCGATTGCAACATGTTAAACAGATAGCCACATCAGGTCATCCAGGTCAGAGCATCGGCATTCCACCGGCAAGCGTTTTGCTCTACACATTCGAACGCCGCGCAGACAAGGAGGATGACATGGAAATGCTCTACACCATGATGGTTGTTCTCACCACCATCGTTTCAGCCGTCATGATTCCACGTATCATGCTTGACTGGCTGCGCTACCAAGAGTTTTTGCGTGACCGGAATGACGAAGCGCTCAGGGCGCTTATCGCGGGACAGAAAGGCTGGATGATGCGGCACGGGCTGTGCGCCCTCGGTGCGGTGGCGTTGGTAGTCTGTATCAAGTGCCTGCCCGGGCTTGCCCGCTATGATGAGCTTGCCGGCGTCACGGCTATTTACGGCATGATGACCCTGGCATTCGCCTTCGTGGAATCTCTTCTGGCCCAACGGGTCGAGAGCAGCCTCCAATCCGGTCTCGTCCCTGTGGTCACCGACAGCCAGTTCGAACAGTAGCACCGCCTGAATGCACGACGCAGAGCCAGTGCCCTCACCCCGCACATTTTTTTGCAATGCCTTAGGAATTATCCGCACTTACGAAAAGGCACGCTAACTACGCGACAGCATAAACTTTGGCTTTCATGTATCATGATTTTTTGAGGATGCTGTAAGGTTCCTTCTTATCAGCAGAGCGCAGCCATCCGGACGCGCCGCACCGCAGCCCTCAGCTTGGCGTGAATCCATTCGTAGCTGACCGAGACACCTGTTCCGGTCGGCACGGAAATGATGATGCTGGAGACCGACTGCAGGGCCGGCGCCTGCCGCTTGATTGTCATCATCCATGACCGGGACGCTATGCCCGTTCACCTCACCGGCCACCCCAGCCTCATCCCCCCCGACTTCGTCGTCGAACGGACTCGGGATCTCGCCTGCCCCGCCCGGAGCCCAGAGAGTAGGCCACATCTCACCCGCCGGACACCCCCCCTGGCATCGCATGATTCAACAGGGCGAACATCCTGCTTGATAAGTCAATTCTAATCATGATACGTTATTAACGTTTGTACAAAATCGACAGAACACCACCCTGCGAGGAGATATCCATGCGTTCTTTTTTCAGAGCCCTTCGCCCCACGGTACCAGCGGCACTGGCGGTTCTCTGCTCGCTGCCGCCCGCAACCTCGGCGCTGACCCTGACCAGCAGCGACTGTGGAGCCTGTCATGCCGGTTCCAATCTAGACCGGCACCATCGGCTCATCTCCCGGTCAGGAATGGAATGCCTTGCCTGCCACCAGCTCCATGACCTGCCGGCTGGCGGCTACACGATCTCTCTTTCGCGGGAATGCCTTGCCTGCCACAACGCCACCGTGCATGACGGTGTCAGGCACACCGTAACGACCCCTTCCACGTGCGCCCGCTGCCACCTGGGACCACTGGAGGCTACCCATGCCGAAAAGGGTTGGCATGGTGGTAATCCGGTCATCAACGCAGAGGTATTTCCTTGCCTGCGATGCCATACCAGCACGTCGGCGACGGTCATGGAAACCATCTCCGCGGGACTGGCTGGTGCAACGGCAAGCTGCATGAATTGTCACCCCTATGGCATGAGGCGCAGTCGGGGCGCCTCCTCAATCCGCCGTTGACCGCTGCGCACCTTTTCCCCCACGAGTAGCGCCTGAAGCAGAGCGATCGGATTGACGCCGTAGCGACGGGCGGCAGTGCCGAGGGTTTCGGCCGGACGTATCGTTACGCCCCGCTGCCGCAACGTGTGCCGGGCATGCTGCGGGTCCATGTCCAATTGCCTGCACAGGGTATCAAGGGTCCTGTGCTCCACGCCAGTCCCCTCGAACATCTCATAGACCAGGTCCATGGTATAGAGGGTTTCCCGTCCTCTCCGCCCACCGGAGTCCAGGTGCCGGACAGATGCCGTGGGGAGCACCGAGAAGGAAAAAAGCTCCGCGTGTCTGGTCAGCAGCCCGTCATCGGCACGGGAGGCCAGGTGGAAAATTCCCACGGCCGTTGCCATGCAAGCCATGACCAGTGCAATTAGAATCAGGATACATGGTTGTGTCCGTTTTCCATCCGGGTTCACCTCACTCTAGCTTTTTCCTCCCCAGAACCAATCAGTCGATGATATATCCAGGACGAAACCAAAAGGCGTGCCGTTCTACCGCCACCGCCAACAGCTCGTTTTAATTCATGTATTATAATTTCGACACCATTGAAACGGCTAACAAGGTGCAATTACTGTGCATTGGCGTGTCGAATGTGCACCGATACGCGTAAGTGCCGGGCAGGCGAGTCGCCAAACCGGCCACTATGGGTGTTAACTAATGGAAATAGGGGCAATAATATGATATGATGGGTTCTATTGGAGGCTACTGATGGAAATTTCCGGACGCGACGTGGAAACCCGGCTCACCTTGGCACGGGAATTCATGTCTGGGGTCGATGAACTACCGACCGTCCCTGACATTGTTCTGCGAATAGCAGGCAAGCTTAACGACCCCGACGTCGCCATCGACGAAGTGGCGGATTTGCTTCTGCAGGACCAGGTGTTGACCGCCCGGGTGGTGCACTTGGCCAATTCACCGTTGTACAGTGCCGCCCGCCCGATAAGTTCAATCAGAGATGCCGTCATCTACCTGGGTCTCGATCTGCTCAGGGAAGCGATTTTCACCTGTGCCATCGTGGATCTGTTCAAAACGGGCAAAGGCCCCCTCAACCGCTCCACCCTCTGGGCTCATTCCCTGGGCGTTGCCCGCATTGCCAAGCTCATTGCCGAACGCACCGGATTCCTCAATCCAGTCAACGTCTATGTGGCAGGGTTGCTCCACGATGTGGGCGAGGTTTTCATCAATTTTTTCAGGGGCAAGGAATTCTCCCAGGTAGTCACGCTGGTCGACGATGAAAAGATCACCTTCGGCCAGGCAGAGGAGAGGCTGTTCGGAACATCCCATTGCGAAGTGGGATTCGCTCTAGCCAAGCGGTGGAATCTGAACGAATTTATCTGCGACACAATTCTGTATCACCACGACATCGAGGCAGTGCCTTACAAACAGGCCGCCATCGTGGCCATGGTCGCCTTTGCGGACGAGTACTGCACCCTGCGGCGCCTGGGGTTTGAGGGGCACAAACCCGTGGACTCGATCCGCACGCTTCTCGAAAATCACCCGTCATGGGGCATTATCCGCCGGTCGCTGGGCGGGTCGGATTTTGACGAAAAGCTGATCGTTGCCGAACTTGACGGCTCCATCGTTGAAATCCGGGCAGCCGTTGACGAGTTGTTCCTCCTCTGAGCTTCCCGTCGCCCCTCACCCACCGCCGGGCGGATCTTCCCTTTTCCACCCCAGAACTGTCAGATTGAGAAATAGAACGTGGCGCCTGCACCTGGTGCGCTTTCGGCCCAGATGCGCCCCCGGTGCCGGTTGATGATGCGCCGGACCGTGGCAAGGCCGATGCCGGTTCCGGCGAATTCGTCATCGCGGTGCAACCGCTGGAACGGCCCGAACAGCCGATCGGCAAAGGCCATGTCGAATCCCGCCCCATTGTCCCGCACGAAAAACACCGGTTGCCCGCCAGCCAGGACACCGAACTCGATTTCGGCCAGCAACGATCTGCTCGTGTATTTCCATGCGTTTCCAAGCAAATTTTCCAGAACAATGCGCATCAGGTGGGGATCCCCCTTGGCGGCGATCCCATCGGCAATGGCAATCACGGCATTCCGGTCCGGCTCGGCCTCTTGCAATTCGGCCACGACCTCGCGGGCCATGGCGCTCATGTCGATGGACACCCGCATGACATCGCCCTGCCCCAGCCGCGACAGGTTGAGCATGGCCTCGATCAGGTGTTCCATCCGCCGAGCGGAGGCATTCATCCGTTCGAGGTACTCAAGGGCCTGGGTGTCGAGCTGCCCGCCGTAGTCTTCCCGAAGGGCGAGGCCATATCCGGCAATGTGCCGCAGAGGCGCCCGCAGGTCATGGGATACCGAGTAGCTGAACGCCTCAAGCTCGCGATTGGCGGCTTCCAGGGCCGCCTTCTGCCGCATGAGGTCCTCGTTCAGCCAGCCGATCTCCTCCTGTGCCTGGGCCCGCTGCTCGATTTCCGCCATGAGGCGGGCGTTGACCGATTCGAGTTCAGCGGTCCGCTCGGCAACCCGTTTTTCGAGACCGGTGTTGAGACGGCGGACTTCTTCCTCCGCCCCTTTCCGGGCCGAAATATCCTCGATGACCATGATGAAATACTTAGGCGTGCCCGATGAATCAAGCAGCACCGATGCCGTCTGGTTGATCCAGACCCGTGTCCCCCCCTTGCGGAGATAGCGGTTTTCAGTGGCGCACGAACGCTTTCCTCCAAGAAGTTGCTGCCGGCAAGCCCGGCAGCTCTCCAGATCTTCCGGACAGGTGATGTCGGTAACGGTCATGCCGAGCAACTCGTGCCCGGCATAGCCGAGGATGTCACTGAAGCGGCTGTTCAGCCTGATGAACCGTCCATCCATATCTACATGGGCAATACCGACCGCAGCCTGCTCGAACGTGCTGCGGAAACGCTCTTCGCTCTCGCGCAGGCTCTCGGTCCGTTGATCAAGAGACGTTACCATCTCGTTGAAGGCAGTTGACAGGGCGGCGATCTCGTCGCCGGTATCGGGCACGGGAAACCGGCGGTCAGCGCCCTCCTTTTCGGAAAGCCCGCGGATGTGGCCGGTGAACGCGGTGAGTTGCCGAGTGAGGTACCGAATCGACAGGGAGATGAGAACAATCAGCGCGCCAATCCCCGCTACCGTCGTAATCCCCATGACAACCCGGGCGGCGCGTATGGGCGCCAACACTTCCTTTTCGGGATAGTTGGCCATCACGACCCAATCCTTCAACGCCAGCTTGCGCGCCGTGGTGAACATGGGAACGCCCCTGTTGTTCACCGTTCGCCGGGTGCCTGAAAATCCCGTGACAGCATCCGCCACAAGATCACCGTGAAGGGGTCCGACCTGTTGGAGAATGCACTCCCGTTCAGGGTGCAGGATCAAGGCTTGGCCCGCGGTTGCCAGTTGAAGATAGCCTCTTTTGCCGATGCGAAGGGAACCGAAGCGCGACAGCAGGTTCGTTTCGCGCAGGGCTATGGTCCCGGCGAGAACTCCCCGCACCTCGTTGCCCGCGCCAAAGATCGGCGCGGTCATGACGATTTCCGAAGAATGGGGTGAGATGCAGCAGGTCGTTATCTCGGAGATGAGGGGAATTCGCTTTCTGAGGGTTTCGCGGAAAAAAGGGGTGTCGGTAAAATTGGGCGGAGGTTTGCTACCGGCAACGGTATGGGACGTGGCGACCAGCCGTCCGTCGGCGGAGACGACCAGCAGGCGGTTGCCGAACAACTTGTTGAGGCTCGTCCTGCTCTGGAGGAAGCGCCGGGTTCGCTCCGGGGAATCAAGGGCATCGACGGGAACAAAGGTTGCGCTCGCAACGAGAAGGCCCTGGGCAATGCCGAGGGTGTTGTCGATTTCACCGGCAATGTAACTGACCAGCGAGCTTTGCTGATCGATAATGGTCTCGTTGAGTTTGCGCTCGAAATAGCCGACCGCGACTACCGCCATAAACACGGCGAACAAAACCATCAACGCCGATATGGCGAGTGTCATTCTCTGTTTGAGATTCATTACCCGGACCCACGCGGTTCTTGCCGAAGCGTGGCAAAACGCCGTCAGACCTGCGTATAAAAGCCCCTCCCGGGGTCATGGCCGTTCGCGCTATCGATAAAACCAATGAGTAAACAACATTACATTTAAATATTCGCATTGTCAATTATACAAGTCAATTTACGACATGTGTCGTCGCGCCGTTCCCGCCACCGGACGCCCTTTTCCTGTCCAGTTCACGCATGAGATCATCATAGGCCACCAGGTTCTTGATGAGGGGCAGATCCTTTTTCGCCGCCTCTTCGAAAAGTCTGAGCCGCCCGTTGAAGCCTGCCGTGCGGTTCCTGAGCCCCTCGATACTGGTGGCCAGATAGCTTTTATCGTTTTTATAGGCGTCGTTGCGGGTGACGAAAGCCTTTGTCTTTGCCCAGTATTCATCGGTATTCCCAGCGTAATGATCAAGGGTTTCCAGGAACGAGAGGGTGGACGCTGAGACATCGGCCGAAGTCCGCAGTTTAGCTTGGACATCGGTCATGGCGCGCAGGAGCTCGCCATCCGCATAGCGGGCAGCGGCAGAGACCCGGGCGGCATCGGGCCGGGCGGGATCTATGGCGTCGACCATGGCCAGGTACCTGTCTGAGATTTTGAGGTACGAGGCAATGGAACCTGATGCGGCGTTCAGGGAGAGGACCCCTTGGGAAACGAATTTGGTCAGGACCGATGCCTGTCCCGCGTAGGGGATCGGCAGGACCCGGGCGAAGCCTGCCACCATGGAGCCGGCCTGGATGTACTTTTCGTAGCCGGCCAGACTTGAACTCATCCAGGTGACGAATTTTTCGAAATCGGCCATGGATTGGCGCTGGGCGCGGGTGTTGGCCGAGAGTTCCTGCAGGTGCCGCACGTTCTTCGCCAGCAGTTCGCTGCCGGAAACGGTGGGACTGCACTCCATCTCCCGGATTTTCTGCTCCAGCCTGACCTGGAGAGCCTGAAGCTCCTCCACGAGCTGTTGCCGGCGCTCAAGCGACTCCTCGCAGGTGAGCGATTCCGGCGGCGCACCCGCCACCTCGGAAGCGTTCCCCTCGGCACCATGGCCGAGCATGATGGCCGCGCAGGCCATGGCAATCACTCTTTTTTTCACGGGTTATGCTCTTTCTTTGCGGATGGCGGTTATCTCACCAGTGCATACTACTCCGCTGCACGCGAGACTGTCCAGTCCTTCGTGCCGTATGTGCGGATACGGAACGGACTGATGCAACTAAACAAAATGTTGACACAAAATTATACATATGTTCATATATGCTGCCTTACATATAAAGCTTGTACAACGGGGGTAATCAGCGCATGAGAGTGAAAACGGGATCAATCATCGCAGCATCAGTCATCACAATGGCTGCCATCAGCGCCTTTGCCGGCGCAGACCACGCGGAGTTCGTGAAGGGCCCCTTCAAGACCGGCCAGGACGTGACCAAGGCCTGCCTCGAATGCCACACCGAGGCCGGGGATCAGGTTCTTTCCTCTCCCCACTGGAAGTGGAAGGGACCGCCCAAACTGGTGAAGGGGCTGGAGAAGAGCACGGTCGAGTATGGCAAGGCGAACCTGATCAACAATTTCTGCATCTCCATCGAGGGGGGTGACCGGTGCGACAACCAGGAATTTTGCGCCAAATGCCATCCGAGCTATGGCTGGACCGACAACACCTTCGACTTCACCAACAAGAACAACATCGACTGTCTCGTGTGCCACACCAGCGACCGGCAGTACAAAAAGGGGCTGGCCGGCCAACCCGACCCCAAGGCCATTGCGGCCGGCAAGCTCGACTTGGAAAGGGCGGCCCAGAAAGTAGGCAAGCCGGGGCTTGCGAACTGCGGAGTCTGCCACTTCTACGGCGGCGGCGGCGACGCGGTGAAGCACGGCGATCTCGACTCGACCATGGAGAAGCCCAAGCGGGACCATGACGTCCACATGGGCACCACCGAGAGCGGCGGCCAGGGAATGACCTGCCAGCAGTGCCACAAGACGAGCCATCACCAGATCGCCGGGGCATCCACGTTCCTTGCCACCTATTCGGAGCGCGTTGCGTGCGAGGACTGCCACACCGGCGCCAATGCCCCTCACCAGAAGTCGAAAAACGGAGCCCTCATCAACCGGCACCTGGCCACGGTTGCCTGCCAGACCTGCCACATTCCGGTCTTTGCCAAGGGACAGGCAACCAAGATGAGCTGGGACTGGTCAGACGTGGGCAAGGATATCGAAGCCGGCGAGCAGTTCGACAAGGAGACCTTCATGAAGCACAAGGGAACCTTTACCTGGGGCAAGGACGTCATCCCCACCTATGCCTGGTATAACGGCTCCATCGAGCGCTACCTGAAGGGGCAGAAGGTCAAGGACCCGACAAAGGTGGTCAACATCTCCAAGCCGCTCGGGGATATCACTGACAAGAAAGCCAGAATTTTCCCCTTCAAGGTCCACACGGGCAAACAGCCCATGGATTCGCTCAGCAACTGCCTCCTGATTCCCCAGACCCACAATGCGCTCTGGAAGGACTATGACTGGGAAAACGCCCTGAAGAAAGGCGCCAAGGGATCCCAGGTCCCCTACAGCGGCAGGTACCAGTTCGTGAACACCGCCTTCTACGGCAGCATCAACCACGAGGTGGCGACTGGGGACAAGGCGCTGCAGTGCGGTGAGTGCCACATGGGGGGCAACCGGATGAACTGGAAGGCCCTGGGGTACAAAGGGGACCCGATGCAGACCGGCGGACGCTTCGCAAAGAGGGCTGCAAAAAAATAGACCGCCTCGCATTGAGGGCGGCCCACGGGCCGCCCTCTTTCATTTCCGCCATTATATTTCATTCAGCGTTCCTGCCCCTCGCTGGCACACGGGGCACACGCCGTTCCACGGCTGCAGGCTCGCGACAGCCGGCATCCCGCTGTCAGAGCAGCGTAACCCGGGGCCTTTTCGACATCAACCGACTGATCAATTACCGAAGTTACTCAAACGGCTTCAGCGGCACCGGCCTCCCTTGTTCTTGACAAAAATTATCATAATGTTGTACAAAATAACCTGTATGCATACCATGAGTATCTTCCATACCTGCCTGGCGGCAGTTCTGGCGACAGCAATCGTCCTCTTCTCCACCGCGGGGTTCGGCGTGGCGTGTCACCTGGTCGTCCCCACGGTGGTCGATTCGTCCCACCACCACGATACCGACCGGCTCTGCCCCACGGACGAAGAGCGGAACGACGGCGGCTCGCCACCGGCGTCCGAGTGCTCCTCCGCCCACGGGGACCTGCCCCCCTGCTGTGCGGAAGAGACGTTCCTCCTGGCCTATTGCCCGTCCTTCGCCCTGCTCGCTGCTCACGACCCCCTGAGCGCACCGCCCCAGGTCTATCTTGACTGGTTTGTCCCACCACAGAATCAGGTCTGAAGCGAATCAGCCCTCGGTGCCATGACGTTCCCACCGGCCGCTCGTTCACCGGGCCCGGTCAGATCAGAGCGCTGCCGGTCGTTGGTTTGTCGCCAGCCGGCGCTGATTCACCGTTTCTCCCCGTCCCTGTCAACCGATAGTGCGCTCGGCCGTTTTTTACCATTAATCTCGGCCGCAACAGCATTCCGGGAAACCGCCCACCGCGGTCCCGGGAAAACGGAGGTGCAACGATGCTTGCTACAGATACCTTGAAACGTCTCTGGATTTTCTCTTTCGACCGGACGCTCACCGCGGCCGGAGCCTGCTACGCCAAGGCTCGCCTGCACCGGGTGACGCGCCAGTTCCTGGAAGAACTTGCCGCGCTCCCCGGCCACCGTGTCGCTGTTCTGTCCAGCCGTCCCCTCGACGACCTGGTTTCCCGCGTGCCAATCGAGGGCATTTACCTCGGCGGCAGTTGCGGGACCGAATGGCACATTCCGGGCGGCGAATCAATGACCCTTTCGGGCAAGCCCAAGGATATGCTGATGGAAACCCGCGACGCCCTGTTGCCTGCGCTGCGGGCAGTCGCCGACCTGCCGGGCGTGGAACTGGAAGACCGGCGCTGGTCCGCGGCGCTCCACACCCAGGAGGCGAGCACCAAGGCGCGCCAGACGCTCTTTGCCCGACTCGCCGCCGTGCTCAAGGGGTGGAGGGTGGCCCTTTACCGGAATACCACCATGGTGGAGATCCAGTTCCTTCCCGAGATCACCATGGAGTTCGGCGCCCGCGCGCTGTGCCGGTTCCTGGGATACCGCGGAGAAGTGGTCTGTGCCGGCAGTGACGAGAACGACGCCACGGCCCTGCGCTGGACCCTCAACCAGGGGGGAACTGCGCTCAGCCTCGGCAGGGACCCGCTCGTGCCGGGGGCGCGACCGGTAGTGGACGTAAGGTCCCTGGCCCGTCACGTACGCGATCTGGCGGGAATCGACGAGCACCATCGGATGAGAATGGCGGGACGCCGGCTCTGCAATGCCGCATAGCAGTCGCGTATGGCTGACTGAAAGGATAGAGCTTGAGAAAAAGGATCAATCTGCTGCGTGAATTTTCGGTACCGCTGATCGCAGGGGTCGTGGTTGCCCTGTTCTGGGCCAACTTTGACCCGGCCGGCTACCACTCCTTCATTGAACAGCCTTTCTTCGGAGGGATGAGCTTCCACTTCGTGGTGAACGAGCTGTTCATGGTCCTTTTTTTCGGTATCGCTGCTGTGGAAATAACCCAGAGTTGCCTGCCGGGCGGCGATCTGAACCCGTTGCGAAAGGCGGTCAATCCGCTTCTGGCAACTCTCGGGGGGGTGGTGGGCCCGGTGCTCGTCTATCTGGGGCTCAATGCCGTCATCGGCGGCCCGGAGCTGACACGCGGCTGGGGCATTCCGACCGCCACCGACATCGCGCTGGCCTGGCTGGTGGCCCGGCTCGTCTTTGGAGCCGGGCACCCGGCGGTATCGTTCCTGCTTCTGCTCGCCGTGGCGGACGATGCCATAGGGCTTGCCATCATTGCCGTGTTCTATCCCGACCCGAGCCATCCGAGCGAACCGGCCTGGCTTTTCCTGACGGTTGCAGGCATGGTTGCCGCCTACATCCTCAGAAGCCTGAAATTGAGAAACTACTGGCCCTATGTCATCGTGGGGGGGGGGCTTGCGTGGACCGGCCTGTTCAAGGCCCATCTGCATCCCGCCCTTGCCCTCGTCTTCATCATCCCCTTCCTGCCCCATCCCCCCCGTGAAACGGCTCACCTGTTCGAGGCCGATCCGTATGACAGCTCGACCCTCGCCCGATTCGAGCACGACTGGAAGGTCATCGTGGATTTCGGCCTCTTCATGTTTGGCCTTGCCAATGCGGGAGTCGGCTTTTCGTCCGTGGGGTCGGCAACCTGGCTCGTGCTGGCATCGCTCGTTATCGGCAAGACTCTCGGTATCTTTGTCATGGGATACATTGGCAAAACCCTCGGTTTTCCCCTTCCGCAACAGGTCGGTGCCAAGGAACTGGCAATGACGGGGCTGGTGGCGGGCATCGGCCTCACCGTGGCCCTGTTTGTGGCTGGAGTGGCCTTTATCGAGCCGGACATCCAGGGGTCCGCCAAAATGGGAGCCCTTTTGTCGGGAGGTATCTCCATTGTGGCGATCGTGCTCGGAAGGGCACTGAACGTGCGACGCATCCCCTGAGTTGGCCGGAAATTGCATCTTGACAAATGTGCGTCCCTGATTAAGATGCGGATGATTCATGATCTTCCAGGAAAGATCCGGCCATGTACCGTCACGGTTGTCAGAAAAGAGCCAAGGCGCTCCTGCTGCTTATCGTTATCCTCCACGTGGCGGGCTGCTCCCTCATGCTCACGGGGCAGGCCTTTGCCCCCCTTCAGGAGCAGATTGCCTTCTGCTGCAGCGCCAACATCGAGGCGGACGGCGCCCAGGCGGATATTGACGACTTCAAGCCGCCGAAGCACTCGTTTATCGACTATACCACCTACTTCTGCCCCAGCGGGCTTGTTCCCATCTACCAGCCCAGCGAATCCCGCCTCCTGTTCGCCGAGCCGTTCCGGCTGCCGCCACAGGTGTATCCGGAGATTTCCGTCCCCCCCCAGAACATCGCCTGACGCATCACCGACGCAAGAGTAACTGCAGCAACGCATAGTCGTTCCCAGTGCAGGGCACGCGACACGGGAGGTTTGCCATTGTCGCCCGTGCCTGCGCATGCGTGCGTCCGGCATGTCCTCGCCGGCCGCGATCTGACCATTGCATGACCACCACACTCAAGGAGAATCCAATGAAATACCTACGCGCCACGCTTCTCGTCGTTTTCAGCATCGCCTGTGCCACAGGTTGTGCCAAGAAGGAGCTCATCGTGCCGGAGCCGGCGGTCACCTCCGCATCGGCCCAGCCCCCTGCCACGGAACCTGCTGCGCCGCCGGCAGCGACGATTGACGCACACGAACCCATTGCCGCAGCGGACATTGTCGAGGATCGCACAGCACCGGCCGGCACTGCGGCCCAGGCAAGTCCCCTGAAAACCGTTTACTTCGACTTTGACGCCTGGGTCCTCACCGCTGCGGCCCGGGAAATCCTGGCCGCCAATGCCGAATGGCTCCGGAAAAACCCCGGAGTGGCGGTCACCCTCGAAGGACATACCGACGAACGGGGATCCGACGCCTACAACCTCGCCCTGGGGGAGCAGCGGGCCAAATCTGCCATGAAGTACCTGCAGACTCTCGGCATCGATGCGGGTCGCATGACCGTGGTGAGCTACGGAGAAGAGAAGCCCGCCGTCGAAGGCCACGATGAGTCCGCCTGGGCCGGGAACCGGCGCGTCGAGTTCATCCCCAAGCGCTGAATCTGCCCATTCGCAAGGAGATAGCAATGGAAAAAGCCGCAACATCGAGCGCAACCGGCACTCTCGCCGACCGCGCGCCGCTGGTGGGAATCCTGACCGGGAGCCCCAATGATCTGCCCACGGTGGTGAAGGTGCGCGACACCCTGACCGAGCTCGGCATCCCGAGCGAGATCGTGGTGGCCTCAGCCCACCGGACCCCCGACAAGGTCCTCACCTACCTGGACCGGGCCCATACGGAAGGGGTGCAGGTACTGATCGGCTGCGCCGGCGTGGCCGCCCACCTGGCGGGCGTGATCGCCGGACACACGCGGTTGCCTGTCATCGGCCTGCCGCTCGGCAACGGCCCCCTTTCGGG
>NZ_JCAMRN010000015.1:0-71938 GCF_059620965.1 Geobacter sp. PheSNFMC | reverse complement strand
GCAGCGGGTCCCTCCACCAAGGTGGCCGACTACCGCAAGGCCTATGTCCTGCGCAACGGCAAGAAGGTGAAGGAGGATTTCTACCGGCTCTTTATCACCGGCGATACCAGCGAAGATATCGTCATCGAGTCCGGCGACGCCATCTTCATTCCGCAGGCACTGGAAAAGAACGTGTACGTCCTCGGCGCCGTCACCAACCCCCGCTTCATCGAATACCGCGAGGGGATGACCGTCATGGAGGCCATCCTCGAATCGGGCGGTTTCACCAAGTTCGCCCGCCAGAACGACACGGTGATCCGCAGGCGGGACGGCGACAAGGAGGCGCTGATCGAGGTGAAGGCCAAGGATCTGGTCAAGGACGGCGACCTGAGCCAGAACGTAAAGCTCAGCCCGGGAGATTACGTCATCGTGAAGGAAGGGATGTTCTGATGCAGCAGTCCGAATTCGACTACCGGCACTATCTTGCGCTTATCGTCGCCCGCAAACGCCTTTTTGTCGTGGTGGCCCTCGCGATCATGGCTGGAGCGGTGGTCTACAGCTACGTCCTTCCCAAGAAGTATGAGGCCCGGAGCACGGTATTCATCGAGAAAAACGTCATCAGCGAACTGGTCAAGGGGATTGCCGTCACCCCGTCCATGGAGCAGGCCATCAAGGGCCTCAGCGAGGCCATTACCAGTCGCACGCTCGTCACAAAGGTGCTCAATGACCTCGATCTCGACGTGACCGCCAAAAGCGATGCCGAGATCGAGTCCAGGGTGCGCGCGATCCAGCAGAACATCACCATCAAGCTCAAGGGAGACAACATCTTCACCATCTCCTACGTGGACAAGGACCCCCGCGTGGCCCGCGATTTCGTCAATACCCTGGTCCGGCGCTACGTGGAGGAAAACATATCCTCCAAGCGGGAGGAATCCTACGGTGCCATCAAGTTCCTTTCCGAGCAGATCGACACCTTCCGCGGCAAGCTCGAAGAAGCCGAGGGCGAACTCAACCGGTACAAGACCGACAAGGGCGGCGTCATCGCCATCGACGAGGCGAAGCTGTTCGAGGAGATCAACGTCGCTCAGCAGAAACTCTATGATATCCAACTGCGCAGGCGTCATCTGGAGGGGCTCCGGCCGGTCACGCGCAAGGCGGGCGATCCGCTCCAGGTAAAGCTCGTCGCTCTCCAGAAGCAGCTTGAAGAGCTCCGCGTCTCGTACACCGACAGCTATCCCGAGGTGCTTCGCGTCAGGGGAGAAATCGAGACCCTCAAGGAGCAGATGAAGAACCGCTCTCCCCAGCAGGAAACGGTCGTTGATCCCCAGGAGTACGAAAAGGCCGAAGCGGAGCTCCAGGCCCTCAAGGTCAGCGAGGACGGCCTCAAGCGCTACATCGCCACCAACCAGGCGCTGCTCAGGAACATTCCCTCGGCCAAGGCCGGGCTCGAAAAGCTCGAACTGGAAAAGAAGAACCGCAAGGACCTCTACGACCAGCTCATGGCGCGCCATGGCCAATCCGAAGTGTCGAAGCAGATGGAAGTCCAGGACAAGACAACCACCTTCCGCATCGTCGATCCGGCGATCATGCCGTCAAGCCCCGTCAGCCCCAACCGGGTCAAGATCATGCTGATGGGGATCGTCGCGGGACTTGGCGGTGCCCTGGGGCTCATCGTCCTCCTGGACCGGCTCAACAATTCAGTGCATTCGGTTGATGCACTGAAGGAAACCGGGATTCCCGTGCTGGCCGTTATCCCCAGGATTCGCACCAGCGAGGCGGTTGCCCGGGAGCGGCGCGAAAACATCAGGGTGTTCACTGCGGCAGGGGCGTGTTTCATGGTCATTCTGGCGTTTCTCGTCATGGAACTGCTGAATATTTCACCCGTGGACCGGATCATCAGCAGGTTGCAGGGCATGCTGTAACTCATTTCTATCGCAGCATTGATGTGATGTCTGAATGGAGAAAGGAAATGCATGAGCAGAATTGAACAGGCCCTTGAGAAAGCGGCAATGCTGCGGGGGACCACGACCGAGAGCGGTCCCGTTGCCGTCCCGCGTCAGACGGACGACGTGCCGCCGCGCGAGCGTGCCGGGCTGCCGCCGTTCCCTGCGGAGCCGCTCGACGGTATCCGCCATGACAATCCGCTCCTTGCCACCCTCAATGATCCCCATTCGTATGTGAGTGAAGAGTACCGGAAGCTGAAGTCGGCCATTGTTGCGGGGACCTCGGTGGGGGAGTTCCGCAATACCGTCATGATCACCAGCACCCTCGGCGGGGAGGGCAAGAGCATAACCGCCCTCAACCTGGCCATTACCCTTGCCCAGGAGTATGACAATACGGTGTTGCTGATCGATGCCGATCTCAGGAAGCCGATGACGGCCGAGTATCTCGGCATTCCGGGGGAGCGGGGGCTTTCCGAGTATCTCAGCGTGGGCGCCCATCTGCCGGAACTGTTGGTCAGGACCGGCATCGGCCGGCTTTCGATCCTGCCCGCCGGCAAGCCTGCCGCCAATCCGGTCGAGCTCCTTTCATCCCAGCGGATGAAGGATTTGCTGGACGAGATCAGGCATCGCTATCCCGACCGCTATGTCATCATCGATGCTCCTCCGGCCCTGCCGTTTGCCGAGGTGCGCTCACTGTCCAGCCTCGTCGACTCCATCGTCTTCGTGGTCAGGGAAGGGCAGAGCTCCCTGGCGAACATCGACGAGGCGATCGGCGCCCTCAACCGCAAGAAGATCATCGGCATCGTTTTCAACGAAGCCAGTGCCGTGGGACTAAGCTCCAAATACGGGTACGGCTACAGGTATGGCGGGTACGGTCAGAGCTCCGAACCGGCGGAGGCCCGATCCAAGGCGGAAAAAACGGGCAAGCTCGCCAGGATTATGGGAAAGGGCGGGAGCAAGTGACAGGGGGACGTGGGACGGCGCAGCGCCGGCCGTGAGTGAAAGCGAGAATCATGTACGAGGCCTATTTCAACCTGACAACTAAACCGTTCGAACTGCTCCCGAACCCGGATTTCATCTTTCCGAGCAAGTCCCACAAGCGGGCCCTCATGTACCTCGATTACGGCATTCGCGAGCGGGCGGGCTTCATCCTGCTCACGGGCGACATCGGGACCGGCAAGACCACCCTCATTCGCAACATGATGCAGCTCAAGGATGAACGGACGATCATCTCCCGCATCTTCAACACGCGGGTGGAGCCCGAGCAGCTTCTGGCCATGATCTGCCATGATTTCGGCATTCCGGCCGAAGGCAGGGGCAAGGTCGCCCTCCTCAACGAACTGAACGACTACCTGATCGAGCAGTTCGCCCGCGGCAACCGGCCGGTGCTCATCATCGACGAGGCCCAGAATCTTTCCGTTGATCTCCTGGAAGACATCCGGCTCCTTTCCAACCTCGAGACCAGCGACACCAAGCTGCTGCAGATCGTTCTCGTGGGGCAGCCGGAGCTCAGGGACGTCCTCGCCCTGCCGCAGCTTCTCCAACTCCGCCAGAGGATCAGCATCAACTGCCACATAAGCCCCCTGTCCCGAGAGGAAACCGAGGGTTATATCTTCCATCGCCTCGAGCGGGCCGGAAATCGAAATGCCGTCGCCTTTTCGAGCGATGCGCTCGATATCGTGTACCGCTACAGCAGGGGCATTCCGCGGCTCGTCAACATCATCTGCGACTTCATCCTTCTGTCCGCCTTTGCCGAGCAGACAACAGAGATTCCGGGCGAGATGGTTCGCGACATCATCGGCGACCTGGATTTCGAGAACTATTACTGGGGCGGAGCCGACGCGTCCACCTCCGAGCGTTCGCCTGAGACTGCGCCGCCGGCACCGGCCCGTTCCGGCGAGGCCGCCGAGCTTGTGGCCACCCTGCGTGCCGTAATCGACCGGCTTGAATCCCTGGAAGGGGATTTTGCCCGCATGAGCCGCGGCGTGCTCGACGAGATGAGCGAAAAAGTCGTTTCCCTTGAGAACGCCTTCCGGTTCCACGTGGACGAAACCGACAGCCATATCTCCGAGATCAGGAGACGGATCGAAAAGAACCAGAACCTGGAGGTCGGGACCACCGGCGACTGCCAGCCGCAGGACTCTCCCAAGGGTCTGTTGAAGAGGATGTTCGGCGCCTGACGGTGCCCTGTGCAATGTAATGACTAGTAACTCAAGGGAGAGAACCATGAAACAGGCAGCCCCGCTTCTCATCTGCTGTGCATGCGCCGCGCTCGTTCCGTTTCCAGCCCATGCCGCTGATTTCCGGGTTACCCCCAACATAACCGTGAGTGAGGAGTTCACCGACAACGTGTTCGAAACGGCCGAGGGGAAGCGCTATGATTTCATTACCCGCCTGCTTCCGGGGCTTTCACTCGATTACAAGGCCTCCGTCCTGGACCTCTCCGTGGCCTACAACTACGACTACCGCTACTATGCCCGCAACAGCCGCAGCGACGACACCACCCACAACCTGGATGCCCGGGGCTTGGCGCGGATCGTCGACGAGTTTCTCTTACTGGAGGCCAGCGATACCTACAAGCGTGTCTCCCTCGACGTTTCCCGCGACACCAGCAACGAAAGCCTGTTCCGCAACCAGTCGGACCAGAACATCGTCACCGCTTCGCCCTATTTCGTCATCAGCACCATCCCCCACTACACCATCAAGGGGGGATACCGCTATACCAATACCTGGTACAAGGACCCGTCCGGCATCGACAAGACCGAGCATCGCGCCTTTGCCGACCTCAGCTATGAGATGACCAAGCAGCTTTCCCTGAACGGCACGTACTCCTACGTGATCGAGGACACCGCGGTCGCGGACCTGAACCGCCACGAGGCCATGGTGGGCGGGCGCTACGAGTACGCCGACAAGAGCTTCGTCTTCGCCAACGGCGGTGCTTCCCGCATCTCCTACCGGCATGGGGATACCTTTACCAACCCCATCTGGAATGCCGGGCTCACTCACGCCTTTGATTCCTTCACCGTTACGCTGTCCACCGGCGTCCAGTACAGCGAAGACCCCCTGCGCGCCTCCACGGAGGAAACCTTTTACTCGGCCGTATTCGATATGCCCCTGAAGCGCGGGGCGCTGACCCTGAACGCTTCCTACTCGGACTTCGTCAATACCGCAACCGATGAGCGGGAAACCAGACGGTACGGCGGCGGCTTCACCCTGCACCATGAGCTCACCCAGCGCCTTACCGGCACCCTTGGCTTCGCTGCCGAACGTTACGAGCAGAACCAGCTTGACGCCTATACCCGCAAATTCTTCGTGGACGCAGGCCTTCGCTACGAACTGGGCGAAGGGTTCTCCCTGGGGGGCACCTACCGCTACATCGATTACCACTCCCCCCGGATCGTAGCAGACAACTACACCGTCAACCGGGCGATGGTGGAGATCAGGAAGGTCTTCTAGTGCGTAACGCGCTCTCCATAGATGTGGAGGATTACTTCCAGGTAAGCGCCTTTGAGGAATGTTCTCCTCCGGAGCAGTGGGACCGCTTTCCCCTTCGGGTGGTGAGGAATACGTCCCGTATCCTCGACATGCTCGATGCCGGGGGCGTCAAGGCCACGTTCTTCGTCCTCGGCTGGGTGGCGGAACGCGCGCCGGAGCTGGTGAAAGAGATAGCCCGGCGGGGCCACGAGGTTGCCAGCCACGGCTACGGCCATCGCCGGGTCTCTACCCAGACCAGGCAGGAATTCCGGGCCGACATCCGCAGAAGCAAGGCGCTGATCGAGAATCTCACCGGCAGCCCCGTCCACGGTTACCGCGCGCCCAGCTATTCGATCTCACGAAAAGTCCTCTGGGCCTTCGACGAACTGCTCGACGCCGGCTACCGTTACGACTCCAGCGTCTTTCCCGTCCGCCATGACCTCTACGGCATCCCCGACTGGCCGAGCCACCCCTTTCGGGTCGTGAAGGACAAGGACGGGTGGGAACCGGCCGCAACCGCCCCTGGCGGAGAAGACGGCATCACCGGCCAGATGCCGTCCATCCTTGAAATGCCGATAACCACCCTTACCCTCGGCGGCAGGAACATTCCCATTGCCGGGGGCGGCTATTTCCGCTTTTTCCCCTATGCCTTCACCCGGTGGGGGCTGCGGCGCATCAATCGGCGGGAGAAACGGTCGTTCATCTTCTATCTCCATCCCTGGGAGATGGACCCCGACCAGCCCAGAATGGCCGGTGCTCCGGCCAAGAGCCGGTTTCGGCATTACCTGAACCTGCACCGGACCGAAGAGCGGTTCCGCCGACTGCTGGGAGAATTCCGCTTCACCCCCGTGATGGAGCTTCTGGCCGCTGGGACGGTTGAACCATGACCACGAACGAAATAACCACGAACAGGAACATATCCATGGGTGGTAAGAGCGCCGGGGCCAGGCTCGGACTGCTTGCCCTGTTCTGCTGCGCCTTTGTGGCGGCGTTTCTGCCGGTGATAACCGGACTGGTGCAGGCATGGTCCGGCTCCGAGGACTATTCCCACGGATTTCTGATCGCTCCGCTGTCGGCCTTTATCCTCTGGCAGAAACGGGAGGTCTTCTCCCGCCCCGGTTCCGCCGGTTCCCTGGGTGGACTGGCGCTGGTGGTCCTGTCTCTCGCGGCCTATCTGTTCGCCCATGTTGCCGGCATCGCGACCCTGGCCGCCCTGTCCATGGTCGCTTTTCTGTGGGGCACGGTAATGTACCTGTTCGGTTTCCGCGTCTATTGCCAGGCCCTGTTCCCCCTGGCACTGCTCCTGTTCATGATTCCGATCCCTGCGCAGATCTATGCGGCCCTCACTATCCCGCTTCAGCTCATCGTGAGCAAACTGGCGGTGGGGCTGGCAGCGGCAACGGGCATCCCGGTGTATCGTGAAGGCAACGTCATTCACCTCGCCCGGGGAACATTCGAGGTCGTGCAGGCCTGCAGCGGTCTCCGCTCCATCATGGCCCTGCTGACCCTCGGCGCGGTCCTGGGCTACTTCTCTCTCAGGTCGAATTTCCTGCGGGCCACGCTGTTCGTATCCGGCATTCCCATTGCCGTTGCCGTGAACATCCTGCGGGTATTCGTGCTTGTGGTCGTGTTTCATTATCTGAACATCGATCTTGCCGAGGGTACCGCCCATACCGTCCTCGGCCTGGCCCTGTTCGTGGTGTCGTTCGGCCTGTTTCTGCTGATCCGGAAGGGGTTGTCGCTATGCGATCGGTGAGTTGCACGAGACTGGTTGCCGTCTGCGTTCTGCTCGCGGTTACGGCGTTTATGATCCATGGCCGTTCCCAGGCCGTGACGGCGAATGGTTCGGGCGTGCCGTTGCGCTCCGGATTCGTGCGTGTGGCAGGCTGGAACGCGCTGGGCGATCAGCCTCTGGAACTCCGCGTCGTCGAAGAGCTCAAGCTCGATGACTATCTCTACCGGAGCTTCGTCCGTGACGGGGCCGTGGTGACCCTGTACATCGGCTATTACCACACTGCCGGGAAAGTGGGGGCCGCCCACGATCCCCTCGTCTGCTTCAACGGACAGGGGTGGCGCATCGCGGAGCGCAATGAGGGGCAACTGCGCCTGGCCGGTTCACCCGAGCTCCGGGTGAATTACTCATCCATGATCGTCGAGCGTGACGGCCAGCGGGAGCAGGTCGTCTACTGGTTCCAGACGAACGACAAAACCGCTTCCACCACCCTGGCCCAGAAAGTTCACATGGTTCGCGACCGCCTGTTCGGCTCGGGGGAGAATAACGCCTTCGTGCGGATCAGCACGCCGGTCGCCGGTGATTCGACCGACCGTTCCCTGGTGCGTATCGCGGATTTCGTCGAGGCGTTTTATCCCTCCTTCCACCGCTACGCGGCAGGAGCCGGCCCGTTGGAGACGAGATAATGACCGAACTGGTGCTGCTCATATCGCTCTTCATGGTGTTCTACGTGTATGGGGGGTACCCGGTGCTGGCCGCCGCGCTCGGCCTGGTGGCGGGACGTCCGGTTCGCAAGGGCTCCATCGAGCCCATGGTCACCATCGTCATTGCCGCGTACAACGAGCAAGACGTCATCGGCGCCACCATCGAGAACAAGCTGGCACTGGACTATCCCCGGGACCGCCTTGAAATCATCGTGGTCTCCGATGGCTCCACCGACCAGACCGACGAGATTGTCGGCATGTATGCCGTGCGAAACGTCAGGCTGATCCGCCAGGAGCCCCGCGCCGGCAAAACGAGCGGCCTCAACCTGGCGATTCCCCAGGCGCGGGGCGAGATCATCGTCTTCTCCGACGCCAACTCCCTCTATGCCCCGTCGGGCCTGCGCCACCTGGTGGCGAACTTTGCCGACGAGGAGGTGGGCTACGTGACCGGCCGGATGATGTATGCCAACCCTGACGGCACCACCATCGGCGAGGGGTGCAGCACCTACATGCGCTACGAGAACTTCCTGCGCGTCATCGAGAGCCGCATCGGATCGGTGGTCGGGGTGGACGGCGGGGTCGATGCCATGCGCAAGCGGCTCTACCGCCCAATGAATGCCGATCAGCTCCCGGATTTCGTCCAGCCGCTCAAGGTTGTCGAGCAGGGGTACCGCGTCGTGTACGAACCCGAAGCGCTCCTGTGGGAGCCGTCGCTCAAGGAGGCCGGCGACGAGTACCGGATGCGGGTCCGCGTCTCGTTGCGGGCGTTTTGGGCCCTGTTCGACATGAGAAAGCTCCTGGCCCCGTGGCACGATCCCCTGTTCGCCTGGCAGCTCTGGTCGCACAAGGCCCTGCGCTACCTCTGCTTCCTGTTTCTGGTGGCCGCCTATGTCTCCAACCTGGCCCTGCTGGGCCAGGGGACCTGGTATGTGGCCCTGTTTCTCCTCCAGAGTGCCGGCTATTTTGCGGCGGTTACCATGCCCTACCTGGAGCGGACTGGCAAGGGCTGCCGGCTCTGCACCCTGGCCCGCTACTTTTTCCTGCTGAACCTTGCCGCCGCCCACGCCTTCGGCAAATTCCTCAGGGGGGAGAAACAGATCGTCTGGACGCCGCGGAAGGGGTAGCATGAAGGTTTTGCACGTCATCGACAGCGATGGCCTGTACGGGGCCGAGATCATGCTCCTCAATCTCGCTGCCGAGCAGGCCGCCATGGGGTTCGAACCGGTCATCGCCAGTATCGGTGAACCCCGGATCGGTGAAAAGCCGCTGGAAACGGAGGCAACGCGGCG
The DNA here is from genome assembly GCF_059620965.1 of Geobacter sp. PheSNFMC. NCBI lineage: Bacteria > Pseudomonadati > Thermodesulfobacteriota > Desulfuromonadia > Geobacterales > Geobacteraceae > Geobacter > Geobacter sp. PheSNFMC. Next base: position 62,817 of record NZ_JCAMRN010000015.1, on the reverse strand, counting down.
GGGGCTGCGGGTGGAGAGGTTTCGCATGAGGCCGGGGCCGAACATTGCAGGCGCTTTCCGCGTGCTTCGTTTCGCCTGGCACGAGGGCTGCGACGTGCTCCATTCCCACGGCTACAAGGGGAATATCCTGTTCGGCTTCATGCCGCGGGCAGTGCGCCGCGTGCCCATGGTCGCCACCCTCCACGGCTGGACCTGGACCGGCGGGATGGACCGGATGGGCCTCTACGAATGGCTCGACCGGCTGAGCCTGCGTTTCGTCGATGCAGTGGTGATGGTGAACGGCGCCATGCGCCAGAAGATCGATCTTCCCAGCGTCCACGTGGTGCCTAACGGCATCCCGCTCATCGGAGAGGCCGACCGGCGGGCGGCGCCCCTTGACCCCCGGATCGTGGAGTTCTGCCGGGGAGGCATCACCCTGGGCGCCATCGGCCGTTTGTCCCCGGAAAAGGGGTTCGATATCCTGCTGGACGCGGTCAGGGAGGTGGCGGAGCACCATCCCGATATCCGTCTGGTAATCCTGGGGGAGGGGGAGGCGCGGGGCGGACTTGAGGCGAAGATCCGGGAACTGGGGCTGACAGAACGGGTGCTGTTGCCGGGGTATGTGCCGGATGCCGGCTGCTACCTTCCTCTGTTTCGGGTTTTTGTCCTATCGTCCCTGACAGAAGGGCTTCCAATGGTCATTCTTGAAGCCATGCAGGCGGGGGTTCCGATTGTGGCCACACGGGTAGGGGGGGTGCCCGAAGTGCTGCAGGAGGGCGAAGCGGGGGTTCTGGTGCCCGCTCCTTCTGCCGGGGATCTGGCGACTGGCATCAAGCACATCATCGCCGACGAGGCGGGGGCGCGGGACATGGCCGCGGTGGCCAGGCAACGGCTTGAGGCAAACTATTCGGCCATTGCAATGGCTCAGAAATATCAAGGTATCTACGACCGGCTGGCGACATGGTCAGCCGGCGGGCACTCGGCGTGAAGTTTTCGCCGGCACTTCAACTGATGATGGAGACATCAAGCATGCATGAACGTGTGTTGGTAACAGGGGCTGCAGGGTATATCGGTTCGGTTCTGGTGCGGATCCTTCTTGGTAAGGGGTATCGGGTGAAGGGCTTCGACAACCTTTCATTCGGCGGTGAGGCACTGATCGGGGTCTACAATCATCCCGGTTTCGAGTTCGTCAAAGGCGACATCCGCAATGATGAGGACCTCAGGAATGCGCTGGAAGGAGTGGGGGCCGTTGTCCACCTTGCGGCGATTGTCGGGGACCCGGCCTGCGCCAAACAGCCGGAACTGGCTACGGACATCAACTGGCACGGTGCCCGGAAGCTATATGACCTGTGCTGCGAAACCCGGGGCATCAAGCGATTCATCTTTGCGTCCACCTGCAGCAATTACGGAAAAATGCCGGGCGAGGGATACCTCAATGAGGAATCTCCCCTGAAGCCCGTGTCGCTCTATGCGGAACTCAAGGTCAAATTCGAGCAGTATCTGCTGCAAAGCAAGACCCGGCCGGATTTCATTCCTACTGCGCTTCGCTTTGCAACCGTTTACGGGCTTTCTCCCCGGCTTCGTTTCGACCTCACGGTCAATGAATTCACCAGAGAGGTGGCTCTCGGCAAAGAGCTCGAAATTTTCGGCGAGCAGTTCTGGCGGCCCTACTGCCACGTAGAGGACCTGGCCAGGGGATGCGTCCACGTTCTCGAAAGCGATCCCGCGGCTGTCGATCATAACGTGTTCGGCGTGGGCGATACGCGTGAGAACTACCAGAAGGCGATGATTGCCGAGGAACTGCTGAAGGTCATTCCCGACGCGAGAATCCGCTACGTCAGCAGGTCGGAAGACCCGCGTGACTACCGGGTGGATTTTTCAAAGATCAGGAACGAGCTGGGATTTGAAATCACCAGAACCGTGCCCGACGGGATTCGCGAGATTTACCGGATTCTCAAGGACGGGATTATTTCCGAACCCTATTCGAAGGCTTATCAAAACATCTGAGGAATTGCCATGATACCGCTCTCAGTACCGTGCCTGAAGGGCAACGAATGGAAGTACGTGAAGGAATGTCTGGATACGGAATGGGTTTCGACTGCGGGCAAGTATGTTGAAACGTTCGAGAAGGATTTCGCCGCGTTCGTCGGCTCCCGCTACGCCGTGGCCTGCGTGAACGGAACGGCGGCTCTCCAGGTGGCTCTCAGGATCGTGGGAGTCTGCGCCGGTGACGAGGTCATCGTGCCGACCCTGACCTTCATCGCCACGGTCAATGCCGTTACATACCTGGGCGCCGAACCCGTGTTCATGGACTGCGACGAGTACTACAACATCGACGTCCGCAAGACGGCCGAGTTTCTCGAACAGGAGACCGAGTTCAGGGACGGCAGTACCTGGAGCCGGGCCACGGGACGGCGGATTGCCGCGATCGTGCCGGTCCATGTCTTCGGCAATGCCGCCAGAATGAGCGAGCTCGTGGCCCTCTGCCGGGAGCGCAACATCAAGGTGGTGGAGGATTCGACCGAAAGCCTCGGCACCGTCTACTGCTCCGGCGAGCTGGATGGCAGGCACACGGGTACCGTGGGTGACATGGGGTGTTTCTCATTCAACGGCAACAAAATCATCACCACCGGCGGCGGCGGGATGATCGTCACCGATGTCCCCGAATACGCCGAGCGGGCCAGGTACCTCACCACCCAGGCAAAGGATGACGAGGTCAGGTACGTCCATAATGAAGTGGGCTACAACTTTCGCCTGACCAACGTTCAGGCGGCCATCGGCGTGGCCCAGCTGGAACTGCTCCCCGAGTTCCTTGAGGCGAAGCGCGCCAATTACCTTGCCTACAAGGAGAGGATCGACCGCATCGACGGGCTCTTCCTGGCGGAAAGCCCCGCCTATGCCCGCAACAACCACTGGATGTACGCGCTGCAGATAGATCCGGCCGTCTATGGCAAGGACCGGGAGCAGTTGATGGAATATCTGAAAGGGGAGGGAGTCCAGACCCGTCCGGTCTGGTACCTGAACCATCTGCAGGTCCCCTTCCGCGACTGCCGGAACTATCGCATAGAAAAGGCGTTCCAGATGCTGGAGACGACCCTGAGCATTCCGTGCAGCGCCAACCTGAGCGAACGCGACATCGACTTCGTCGCCGACAGGCTGCGCCATGGCTAGCATTGTCGTGGTAGGGGGCGGCGGGCACGCCAAGGTCGTCATCAGCGTGCTGAAAAAGGCCGGCTACCAGGTGGCAGGCTATACCGACCGCCAGGACCGGGGGCCGCTCCTCGGCATCCCCTGGCTGGGCGGCGACGGTGTTCTGCTGGGCGTTCTCGGGACGCATCCCGGCTGTGGGGCCGTTATCGGCGTTGGGAAAATCGATACAGCCCGGCTGAGACTTGCCCTGCAGGACGACATCGCCGGACTCGGCTTTGACTTCCCGGTCATCGTGTCACCGCACGCGATGATCAACGAAGAGGTAACGCTCGGGGCGGGCACGGTCGTCTTTGACGGCGTCGTGGTCAACAGCGGCACGGAGACCGGCCGTGCCTGCATCCTCAACACGAACAGCACGGTCGAGCACGACTGCCGGCTCGGCGACAATGTCCATATCGCACCTGGGGTAACCCTCAGCGGGGGGGTCGTTGTTGGGCGCAACACCATGATCGGTACCGGGGCTACGGTTATCCAGTCCGTCTCCATCTGCGAAGACTGCATGATCGGCGCCGGCTCCACGGTGGTGAGGGACATAACGGTTCCGGGTACCTATGTGGGGAGCCCGGCCAGGAGGATCAAATGAGAACCGGGAGGGGGCACACTGATGCCTGACGCATGTATCGCGGTGATTCCGGCACGGGGAGGCTCCAAGCGGGTTCCCGGGAAAAACATCAAACCGCTCATGGGCAAGCCCCTCATTGCGTACACCGTTGAGGCTGCAGCCGACAGCGGATTGTTCGAGCGGATCGTGATCAGCACCGACTGCCCGGAAATCGCTGAGGTGGCCCAACGGCACGGGGCGGAAGTCCCGTTCCTGCGGGAGGCATCCCTGGCGGACGATATTACCCCTGTCTCGGCAGCGACGGTGGACATGCTGGTAAAACTCGACCCCAACGGCTCCAGCTATGGCTTCGTGTGCCAGATGATGCCCAACTGTCCCCTCAAGACCGCAGCCGACGTGCGCGACAGTCATCGTCAGTTCCTGGAGTCCGGCGCTGATTCACAGTTGTCCGTGGTGCGCTACGGCTGGCAGAACCCCTGGTGGGCCATGCGCCGGGACGACTCGTTCCGGCTCGATCCGCTGTTCCGGGAGGCCATGACCCAGCGCAGCCAGGACCTGCCCGAACTCTTCTGCCCGACCGGTGCCATCTGGTGGGCGAAAGCCGACGTCCTGCGCCGGGAGGGCACCTACCACATCCCGGAGAAGACGGGGTGGGAAATACCCTGGCAACGGGGACTGGATATCGACACCTATGACGACTGGGATATGGCGGAAATCCTGTTTCGTCTCGACAGCGCGGGCCGGCGCTGAACCTGCCCGCTGCCGCGGGGCCCGATGAGCGAGGGAAGACCCATTAAGACTCTGGCGCTGTACACAACCATTTATCCCGGCGTGGAACCCTTTCTACCCGACTGGTATCGCTCCGTGCGGGAGCAGAGCGACCGTGACGTTGCGCTCTGGATCGGGCTCGACTCCCTGACCGTGGAGGCCGCCATCGACGCCATGGGCGGAGATCCTGGTGCCACGTGGGTGCCGGCTGCCCCCGGCGACACCCCTGCGCAGGTCAGACAGCGGGTCTTTGAACGCTTGGTGGACGTGGTTGACGGTGTAGTGCTGGTGGACAGCGACGACATCCTTCATCCCAGCCGGGTCGCCTCGGCTCGCCTTGCCCTCCGGTCAAGCGACCTTGTCGGTTGCGCCCTGCGCCTGGTGAATCAGGAAGGGGGCGACCTTGGGCTCGTGTTCGGGCTGCCGCCCGGGGCCGGTCCCGCCGACGTGCTGCCCAGGAACAACGTTTTCGGACTGTCCAACACGGCCTTCCGGTCTGATCTGCTGCGCCGCTGCCTGCCCATACCGTCCGACGTGGCGCTCGTGGACTGGTACCTGGCAACGCGGGCATGGCTGCTGGGAGCCCGGCTGGACTTCGACAACGTGATCCGGATGGATTATCGGCAGCACGGCGCCAACATGGCGCGGGTAAGGCCTCCCTTCGGCCTGCCGCAGGTGATCAGCGACTGCGGGCGGGTGAGGCATCATTTCCAGCTCCTTCTGGACGCGCTGCCGGAAGGCGTCCTGGCCGACCGTCGTGCCGCCGTGGAGCAGGTGGCCCGCGACGTCGAACAATTCTATCACCGCGTCGTTCTCCAGCCGCCGAGGCTCGAGCAGTATGTCAAGGCCCTGAACGAGCTTGAGCCGGCGCCGCTCTGGTGGTCAACTGTTGCTTATCCCGCGTTGCAGGACCTGTGGACGCATGAAAAGGAGATACAATGAACAGCGTGAAATTCGGAGATGTGCCGGTTGGGACGGATACTCACCCCTATGTAATTGCCGAGATCGGTTCCAACCATAACGGAGACATGAACCTCTGCCGTCAGCTGATCGATGCCGCGGCCGAGGCCGGCGCCCATGCCGTGAAGTTCCAGTCGTGGACGGAAAAGTCGCTCATCGCCCGGGAGGAATATGAGCGTAACACCGAGTACTCCGACAAAAAGCGTCATTTCGGCTCCCTGTGGGACATGGTGAAAGCCTATCAGTTCACGGCAGAGCAGCATAAGGAAGCCCATGCCTACTGCCTGGAGCGTGGGATAGCCTTTTGTTCCACCCCCTTTTCGCCGGAAGAGACCGATCTGCTGGAATCGCTGGACGTGCCGTTCTACAAGATTGCATCCATGGATATCGTTCATCTGCCGTTTCTGAAGTACGTGGCGCGCAAGCAGCGGCCGATGCTGATCTCGACCGGTATGGCAACCCTGGCGGAAATCGAGGCGGCCGTTGAAACCGTGCGTGCCGAAGGTAACGATCAGATCGTGCTGCTGCACTGTGTATCAATCTATCCGCCCGACTACGAGATGATCCATCTGCGCAACATGGCCACGCTCCAGCAGGCGTTTGATGTCCCGGTCGGGTTCAGCGATCACACCATGGGTACGGCCATCCCCCTCGCGGCCATCGCCCTGGGAGCCTGTGTAATCGAGAAGCACTTCACCCTCGACCAGGATATGGAAGGATGGGATCACGCCATCTCCGCCACGCCGGCCGAGTTGCGGACCATCGTGGAGGAGGGGAGAAACATCCGGATAGCGCTCGGCGGCGGCAAGCGAATCGTTACCGAAGCCGAGATGGAGAAACGCAAGAAATTCAGGCGGAGCCTGGTAACCCGCCGCGCCCTTCCCCAAGGCCATGTCCTCGTCGAAGCCGACCTGGACGCCAAGCGTCCCGGCACCGGCATTTCCCCCGCCGAGATGAACTATGCCCTCGGCCGCAAGCTGGCCCGGGACATGCAGGAAGATGACGTTATCCGCTGGGAGGATCTGGTGTGATGGGTCCGCTGCGACCAGAGCACGGGATGGGCGGCATGTGCCGCATGAATGTCAGAGGTGAGCTTGATGTCTGAAACCGTGTATGTCGTTCATTGCATCGATACCGAAGGACCTCTGCACGAATCGACCGAGGCAACCTTCGATCGTCTGAAATCGATCTTCAAGCTCGATCTGGAGCCGAGCTCCGCACTGCTGCGCCGCCTGCAGGCCGGCGAGGTGGACCTGGGCGGGATCGAGTCGGCGGTGATGAAGGTGGTGGACCCTCATCTCCTTGCCTACAACGATACCTGGGACAAGGTGGATGCCATGCTGGCCGAATGTCTCTCTGACGAGTTCCGCATGAAGATGCGCGACTCCTTCGGCGGTGGATGGGTCTACAACTGGTTCTGCGTCGATCATGTGGATTACGATTATAATCCCCGCCGGCGGGACATGGGATACCACAATGTCTTCGACCACTACCGGCAGCTCATGCGGGAAACGGGGTCAACCCGGGACGGGCTCCATTTTCACTACCATCCCCATCCCTTCAGCCGGGAGGCCCATCGCTGCGCCACCCACTGGTGGGCCAATTCGGACAGCCTGCCCCAGATCCTGTCGCGGCGGGTCATTGACCGGAACTGGTTCCCGTCTGCCCATCGGCCCGGGTTCCACGTGATCCGTCCGGACAGTCACTGGTTCCTGGAGCAGTTCATTCCCTTCGACTTCTCCAGCCAGGCCATGGTACCGACCGGGGACGACACCGCCCAGTTCGGTCTCAAGGGAGGGCGGTTCGGCGACTGGCGCCGGGCGCCGGTGAACTGGCAGCCGTTCCACCCCGCGCCCGATGATTACCAGGTGCCCGGCTCCTGCCGCCGCTGGGTGGCGCGCTGCCTCAATGTGGGCACGCGGTACAGGCTCATGACAGAAATCGATGTGCGCCAGGCCTTCCGTGAGGCCCGGGACGGCAAACCCGTGGTGCTTTCCTTCACCAATCATGATTTTCGCGACATGCGGCCCGACATCGAAGGCGTGCTGCACCTGCTCGGCCGCGTTGCCGCCGAGTTCCCGGATGTCCCGTTCCGGTTCGCCGAGGCGCTGGAGGCCATGCGCGGCGCGTTCGGCCTGCCCCTGCCGCCGCCCTGCGAGCTGGACCTTACCCTGACCGCCGTGGGCGATTCGGCCCACGTGCTGGAGGTCCGTTCCGAAACGCCGACCTTTGGCCCGCAGCCCTGGCTTGCCCTCAAAACGGCGGCCGGAACGTACCACTATGACAACTTCGACATCGAGATACCTTTCCACCGCTGGCAGTATGTGTTCGACGAGGAAACGTTCCCCCTGAACGCCCTGAGTGCCGTGGGGGTTGCCGCCAACAACGCTGCGGGCACTGCGACCGTGGCCGTGATGGACACGGCGACCGGTACGGTTACCAGACGCCACTGGAATGGAACATCATCCGCCAGCCACCAGGAGTGAGCCATGACCTCCGATACCAAAACCATTCTCGAACAGGTCGTCGTTTCTCCCGACGTCCCCATTGCCGAGGCCATCGCCCAGCTTGACAGGGCAGGGACCGGCTCCCTCGTGGTCTGCTCGGCGGACAGAAAGCTCTACGGCCTCCTGACCGACGGTGACGTGCGCCGTGCCCTGCTCAAGGCGGTCGACATGAGCGCGCCGTGCGGCGACATCGCCAACCGGAAGCCGGTAATCACGTTCGTGCCGCTGCTGCCGATCGAAGCCCTCCGGCTCATGAACCATCACGACATCAACCACCTGCCGGTGCTGGACGCCGAGGGGAGGGTGGTTGATTTCCTGTTGCGCCGCGACCTGGTTGCCGAGGACGAATTGGCCGCCCGGGCCAGACGCCGGCTCGACAGCGTTGTTATCCCCTGTTCCGCTTCCATTGCCGAGGCCATCGCCCAACTGGACAGGGCAGGGACCGGCGCGTTGGTGCTCTGCGCGGAAGAGGACCGGCTCCACGGTCTCCTGACCGACGGCGATATCCGCCGCGCCGTGCTCCGCGGCATCTCGCTCAATACCCCCTGCCAGGATATCGCCAGCCGCAGGCCCGTGACGGTGGATCCTTCGTTTTCGGCAGCCCAGGCCCTCCAGCTGATGAACCAGCACGATATCAACCATCTGCCAGTGGTGGACGACACGGGCCGGGTCGTCGATTTCCTGCTCCGCAGGGATCTCATTGCCGATGACCAGCTCAACCTGTCGGCGGTGGTAATGGCGGGAGGCTACGGCAAGCGGCTGCTCCCCCTCACCGAGCAGGTTCCCAAGCCGATGCTCCCGGTGGGTGACCGGCCCCTGCTGGAGCGGACCATCGACCAACTCCGCCGGTCGGGCATCAGGGAGGTCAACCTGACCACCCACTACCTGCCCGACAGCATCGTGGAGCATTTCGGCGACGGCGATTCGTTCGGCGTGAAGCTGAACTACCTTAAGGAAGACCATCCCCTGGGCACCGCCGGCGGACTCAAGCTGATGAAAAAGGCGAGCGGCCCCTTTCTGGTGATGAACGGTGACATCCTCACCGGTGTTCCGTTTCAGGAAATGTTCGCCTACCACCGCAAGAACGGCGCCGAGATCACCGTGGGGGTCAGGAAATACGAGGTTCAGGTCCCCTTCGGCGTGGTGGAGTGTGAAGATGTCAGGATCACGGGGCTGAAGGAAAAACCGTCCCTCACGTTCTTCATCAACGCGGGAATCTATCTGCTGGAACCGTCGGTCTGCGACCTGATTCCCGAGGGGGAGCGCTTCGACATGACCGACCTGATCCAGAAGCTGCTGGACGAGGGCCGCTCCGTGGTCAGCTTCCCCATCATGGAGTACTGGCTCGATGTGGGGCGGCACGAGGACTACCAGAAGGCCCAGGAAGATGTGCGGAGCGGAAAGATACAGTGAGGAGAGTCGTATTCTTGGAATTTATCGCACGAAGATCTTGTTGGAAAATAGACATCTATGCTTGGTTCTGATCTGATAATTGATTTTGAGAACTGCGGTCAAGAAATGTACCGGCTCATGGCCGAGCTGTTTCCCCTCTGTCGCAGCATTACCGGCGACGGTGTCCGGGAAACCCTCCGGACCATCCAGGGGCAGATCCCTCTCCGGCTCGTGGAGGTCCCGACAGGCACGCAGGTGTTCGATTGGACCGTTCCCCGCGAATGGGCGATCCGCGACGCCCACATCAGCGACAGCAATGGCAAACGGATTGTCGATTTCCGGAGTAACAACCTCCACGTGGTCGGCTACTCCGTGCCGGTGGACAGGACGATAAGCCTTGCCGAACTGCAGAACCACCTCTATTCGCTGGAAACCATGCCCGACGCCATCCCGTACGTCACATCCTACTACCAGGAGCGCTGGGGGTTCTGTCTTACGCACCGCCAGCGCTCCGGCCTTCCCGACGGCGAATACCGGGTCTTCATCGACAGCGAACTGAAAGACGGCCATCTGACCTATGGTGAGTTGATCATTCCGGGGGAGACCGACCGGGAGATCTTCCTTTCAACGTATGTCTGCCACCCGTCCATGGCCAACAATGAGCTGTCGGGGCCGGTGGTGGCAACCATGCTGGCCAGGTGGATCATGAGCCGGCCGCGCCGGTTCACCTACCGCATCGTCTTCCTCCCCGAGACGATCGGCTCCCTGACCTATCTGAGCAGGAATCTGGACAGAATGAAGGAGAACATCGTGGCCGGGTTCAACCTGACCTGCATCGGCGACGACCGGGCCTATTCCTTCCTTCCCTCGCGAAGCGGTTCGACCCTGGCCGACAGGGCCGCCCTGAACATCCTGGGGCACAAGCATCCGGACTTCATCAGGTACTCCTTCCTGGACCGCGGCAGTGACGAGCGCCAGTACTGCAGCCCGGGGGTCGACCTCCCGGTGGTGTCGGTCATGCGTTCCAAATACCGCGAGTACCCGGAGTATCATACCTCCTTGGACAATTTGGACCTGGTGACGCCGGCTGGCCTGCAGGGGGGATTTTCGGCGGTGCGGGACTGTCTCGAACTTCTGGAAAACAACCGCGTCTACCGGGCAACGTGCCTCGGCGAACCCCAACTCGGCAGGAGAGGGTTGTTCCCCACCGTGGGCACCAGGGATTCCCACAGCCAAGTGGCCGATATGCTTAATGTTCTCGCCTACGCGGATGGGACAAGCGATCTGATTGACATCAGCAACATTATCAAAGCGCCCGTATATCAACTATATCCGATTATAGATGAGTTGCTATCTACAGGTCTGATCGGATGCGTTTCTGTTTAATGTGAGGCACGTTACGTTGCATGCGAGGATGTGAGGAATAAATGAAAATACTGCTTATTAATGATTCGAGTAGTAATCCGAATTGGGGTGATCGGGCAGCTGCAATCGCTCTAAAGAAAATGTTGTCAAAAATAGGTGGACAAATAATTAAAGCTGTCACTGAAACAGATTTATACCTCTCTAGATTTAACAACAGTGATCACAATGTTGCTGAGCATAAAACTCATAAGTCGATAATAAACGCTGCAAAAAAATTCATACCACCATTAATTATTGATATTAAACAATTTATAAGTAGAGCGATCAATAACAGAAGCATTATACCTAATATTTGGTCACAGTTTGAAGTGTATGCTGAGCTAATAATAAAAAATAGCGAGTTTACTGCAAATATGCATCGAATAATTAGTGACGCTGATGTAGTGGTAATTCATGGTGACGGATGCATGACCGGAAACAATTTAATCCCGCGCACGCAGCTGTTCCTTACATATGTGATAAAAAAATACTATTCTAAACCTGTAATTATGATAAATCATACCGCAGACTTTTCTCATCCGATATTGAGAGAAATTGCGGTAAAGGTATATCCGCTTTTTGATGATGTGGTTTTTAGAGATAATATCTCACTTGCAAATTGTCAAGATATATGCAGTGGTAGATTTGCAGCTGATACAGCTTTCATTTTTGAGCCAATGCCTCTGTCAAAACTAATCACTGTTACACGACGTGATACTTATTACGATTGCTGGCCAGACACGGCAAATATAGATCTAGAAAAACCTTACATCTGTATTGGCGGATCAGCAGCTTATCCATATATTAAAGGCTATGATCCTATAAAATCATTCTACGAACTGATCGTTTATTTGCAAAACACATATAATGGTCAAATTGTATTAACTGTTTCAGACGGAAGGGATCAGGATATTTTCCGTCCGATTGCTGCGCATCTGAATTTACCTATAATTGGATTAGTCACGCCTGTGCAGCAGGCAGTTGACATAGTTGGTAATGCGGATGCCTATATTGGCGGTAGATGGCATCCAAGTATATTTGCTTTGCGCGGTGGAACACCCATCATCCCGATCAGTTCAAACACATTCAAGATGAACGCCATAGTTGAAATGTCTGGCTTGTCGGTTGAAATATTTAGTGCAACCAATTTGAGTCATGATAAAGAGTTGATAGGACAAAAACTAATTGATTACCTGGATGATGGTAAGAATCTACGCAACAGATTGCGAAAATGGGCCGATGTAACCGCAGATACTGCTTGGGATAACTTGAGTTATTTAATGACCAAACAGCAGTAATATACTATTGGTATTGCATAATGAGGTCAGAATTGAACATTTATATAGTCGAAACTAGGCTCCAATTAGTTAACGCAACCGAGGCTAAGCACAAATTCGAAAGCATATACAATGTGCTCATAATTTTCTATTCAAAAATGTCCCCTATTGAAGCTTTTCAACCGCTTCTTGTAAATGAGAATTGGACTAAGATAATCTACTTTCAAATCAGTGACCGAGTATACAGACCTGGGATGACAACAAGTTCCAGTACCTTGTTTGGTGTTATTCAAGAGTACTTCAATACGCTTAAACAATTTAAGCGCAGGAGGCGATTGGATGCGATGCTAGATGCTTTCCCGAATGCAGATGCCTTGTTCCTTGGCAATTATTTGATTCCCTACATGAGGCATTCAGCAACACGTCTGAAGTATCGTAAATTAGTTGCTCTAGATGATGGGACAGATACTTTACGGATTAACGACTTGAGAAAAAGAAATTGTTTTGGTGAGAATTTTCGCGAGAGAGTACCTATTTGGAAATCAATCAAAAGTTATATTCGTAAGGAATATATTGACTGGACATTATTCGATGAACACGAATTGTGTTTTTTCTCGACATATGACCTGGAAGTAAAAAAAAGCGACAGCTTAATAACTAATAACTATGAACACCTTAGGCGTAGACTGAATAATCAGCGTGTTGTGAATGAAGTATATTTTTTAGGCGAACCATTGTGTGAAGATGGCTACATATCAGATATAGTATACAGCAAATACTTGACTCGGATACAACAATATTTCGCTGGGCAGAAATTCATATATGTGCCACATCCGAGAGAGTCGAATGATAAAGTTACTAACATATCTGCTAAGCATGGATTTCCTGTGCGCAGGTTCAATGTGCCAATAGAGATCCAACTCATTCTCGGGGAGCAACAACCCATTGTATTAGCATCATTCTTCTCAACTGCACTGGATAATTGTCGTTTAATATTCGGGCAACGCCTTGCGATTAAAGCATTTTACATAGACAGGCAAGATTTGAATGTTGGGTATGATTTTATTTATGATATTTATGACTATCTAGATAGCAAAATAACATACAATTTTGACGTTCTGAGACAATATTGATACCAAAGACATTTGAATTAAAAGGTTAAGGAACGCAATTATGGGAATTGGCAGTAAAATATTTAAACACACAGTTATTTATAGTTTTGGAACAATCTTGGGAAAGCTGATCAGTTTCTTGATGTTGCCATTTTACGCAAATATTTTCAGGACTGAGGGTTATGGCGTAATTGCAATGATAGATACTAGCCTCGGCTTGTTCACAATTATGTTTGCTGGTGGTGTTCACACAGCTATTACACGTATTTATCACGAGCATAGTAGGGAAACACAATGTCTTGTTTTGGGTACTGCTATACGAATTGTTTGGATTGTTGGCGCTATTGCTGTTACTTTACCATTGATATTCAGTAAGACTATAAGTAATGTGTTGCTGGGAAGTCAACAGTATTATACGTTATTTTGTATCGCATTGATTACATTTGTAATAGAAGTTGCAGGACAAAGCGCTAGTACAATTCTGATAATAAGACAAAAATCAATTGCGTTTTCATCTGTTGAGTTGATAAGGTTAATTATTGGTGTCACTTTTAATATTTTACTGGTTATCATGATGGATATCGGTTTGATTGGAATATTTATATCTTCATTCCTTTCAACAGCGATGAGTGCGGCTATTTACCATATCTTATCGTTTAAGGAGAGTGGTTTGGGCTTTGATGGGAAAATTGCGTTAGAACTTCTCAGATTCCAACTGCCTCTTATTCCTGGAGAGTTGATAGCTTTCCTCGGACGTCAGGCAGAAAGAGTTATTGTCAGGATAATGCTTGGTCTTGAGGGTATGGGTGTGTTGGAAATGGCTTACAAATTCCCGCCACTACTCAATTTGCTTATAGTAATTCCTTTTACAAGGGCATGGCGTACAAAATGTATAGAAATTGCCGATCGTGAGGGGAGTCAGGATGTTATAGGAAGAATGTTCACAAACTTCCTTTTTGTAGTGATTTTTGCGGGTCTATTACTAGCGGTTACTATTCCTTATCTACTCGAAGTGATGACCCCGGCAGAGTTTTGGAACGCGAGCAGGATTGCACAAATTGAGATCTTGAGTACGATATTGGCTGCCAGTTCCTCCTATATGGTTTTTGGTATTTTGATAAGGCAGCAGACGGCTGTTATATCAATAATTAAATCAGCTCTCACCCCTGTAAAGATTATACTTGCATTTGCGCTGATATATGCATGGGGACTTGCAGGTGCTGCTTATTCTGCATTGGTAATAGAAGTTCTAACTCTGATATGGATTAGTGTTAAGTCACAGTCTTTTTACTCAATTACACTCGAATATAAGAAAATTGGTATGATTATATGCGGAGCAGCTATGATTTTTGTAATGTTGGATGGTAATAACTATACAACATCCGGTCCTGCACGATATTTTAAAGAGCATTTTCTTAGACCAGTGTTATTGTGTTTACAGTCATCTCCTTTAGGCGATGGGAAGTCTGGGAGGCTTGTACGTGCTCTAATGATAAAAGAGGATCAGCTCGTGGCTATTATTTTTAATTCTGCAATCAGTTCAATTTTGTGGGTTTTGTTTCCTTTTGTTAAACAGAGAAGGCTCGTCGGAAGTCGAATGAGTTAAAACCTGTGCTTGACAAGCATTGGTTGCAAATATTCGTAGCGGAGAACTACATGTGCGGTTTGATTGCTTTATTTGACAAAAGCAATAATAATGTTGATGCCAGAACCATAGAGTCAAGACTACTGACATGTAACCAGATGCTAGACACTTTACGGTTTCGTGGTCCTGACGAATCAAGTTTAATGCATGATAAATCTGTCATACTTGGTCATACTAGATTAAGCATTATTGATATAGCAACCGGATCACAACCGATATACAATGAAGATAAAACAATATCTGTTATTCTTAATGGCGAAATATATAATTATCACCGATTGAGGCGTGAATTAGAATTAAGGGGTCACCAATTTCGAACGACTTCAGACACTGAAGTAATAGTCCACCTTTATGAGGAGTGCGCTGAAGACGTCTTTTCTAAGTTAAATGGGATGTTTGCTATTGTCATCTATGATAACCGGACAAACACTTTTATCGCTGCCAGGGACAGGGCCGGCGAGAAGCCCCTTGTTTATTGGGAATCTCCTGAGCTGTTCATAGTGGCATCCGAGATCAAGGCACTGCTTCAATATCCCGCCGTTTCCCGTGAAATTGACGGGAATGCCTTGGCTCTCTATCTAAATAGCATGTATGTTCCCTCGCCGATGAGCATTTTCGTTGGAATAAGAAAACTTCCTCCGGCTCATTTCATCAGAATTTCCGGCGGTAAGACGAGCATCCTGAAGTATTGGGAGCCATGTCAGACCATCAGATGGGGATGGCGAGAAGACGATATTCGCGAGCAGTTTCTTGAGACTTTCGCGGACGCGGTAAAAATCCGGACTTATTCTGACGTCCCACTCGGTGTCTTTCTCTCGGGTGGCATCGATTCTAGTGCGGTGGCAGCTTTCATGGCACGAGATTCCAGTAGCCCCATAAGAACTTTCACGGTTGGATTTACTCAGGAAATAGATGAGCGGCCTTTTGCGCGTTTGGTTGCTGAAAGATACCAGACTGCGCACACCGAGATCCTGATAAGTGATCGTATAGATGACGTAGTAGAAGATGTCCTTGGATACTTTGATGAGCCTTTCGGCGATTCTTCCGCGATACCCACCTATCTGATTTCACGCGAGGCAAGAGAGCACGTCAAGGTTATACTGACTGGAGATGGCGGGGATGAGCTTTTCGCCGGATATGGATCCTATCTGGACCAGAAATATCAGACCCGGAGCAGAGTGTTGACTAAATTGTATAAGTCTGTAAATCAGTTCTCCAAGGGCTATTGGGGCTCAGGACTCCTAGAGTCACTTTATCCCCGAAGTACCAATAGCCTGCGTGCTTTTAAACACTGGCACTGGGTAAGAACGATATACACGGACCAGGAGCTCAGAGAGATCCTGCCTGCCCAGAGTGTGTGCAGTCAGGACTTTTTCAGGAACAGTCGGTGGCTTGAGTTGAATGGCGCTGATGCGCTCACCGCATCGTATTCCTTCGATATGAACTTCTATCTTCCCGACGACTTGCTGAAAAAAGTCGATATGGCATCCATGCTCTCCAGCCTCGAATGCCGTGCCCCGTTCCTCGACCACAGGTTGATCGAGCTTTCGTTTCAAATGCCGCCGAACCTGAAGGTGAAGAACGATTGCCTCAAGTACCTCCTGAAGAAGAGCATGGCGGATTTTCTTCCGCCGGAGATTCTGCACAGGCGGAAGACAGGTTTTGGGGCACCCGTCGAGTCTTGGCTCAAGAGTCACCTGAAAACATTGACTTTGGACTTGCTACATCGCGGTTGCAAGATCGAATCATATGTCGAGCCAAAGGCCATCCAGCGTATAGTCAATGCATTTTATCAAAGCGATTCGCATCATGATTACCGTGTAGCATATAAATTGTGGTTACTGTTTGTACTTGAACTGTGGATGAGGAAATACTTGTGATTAGGGAAACTATGAATAAGCCAACTGTCAGTGTAGTTATTACATGCTTTAATTACGGCAAATATCTCAATGGATGTCTTACTTCGGTCTTGTCGCAAACTTTTAAAGACATAGAAATAATAGTCGTAAATGATGGATCGACCGACAATACCGATGATGTGATGAAGGATTTCGAGCATGTTGCCAATCTTAGATATATAGTGCAGAATAACGCTGGCCAGGCAAATGCAAAGAATACCGGAATCAAGCATGCCAAGGGAGAATTCATCGCGTTTCTGGATGCAGATGACCTGTGGTGTGATGAGAAATTGGAAAAGCAGATGAAATGCTTCCAGAATTCAGGCGTTGGTGTTGTCTATTGCAGGGCAAGATATCTGGACGAGCGCAATGAGGAATTCACCTACGAAATGACATCCCCCTATCTGCAGCCTAGGCGGGGGTCGGTCACTCGTTGGCTCGTATTCGATAATTTTGTTCAGTTTTCCTCAACAATTGTCAGAAAAGAGTGCTTAGACAGATTTGGAGTGTTCGATGAGAGCTTGAAAATGGGTATTGATTGGCATTTGTGGTTGAGGATTTCAGTGGCATACGAATTCGATTATGTTGATGAGTGGTTGTTATTTTATCGCATGGGGCACTCAGGGCAGATGTCAAAAAACGTAGAAGAACGCCAACGCTGTTCTGACAGGATTATAGCAGATTTCATACAGAGTCATGTGGGCTCAGTTTCAGCAAGTTTAATAAGTCAAGCAATGGCGTATACATATTGCAATAGAGGTGAATATTACAGAAGTACTGACAGATGGAGGTCTACTTGTTATTACATCAAGGCACTCAAAATGGCACCTCTTAATGTAATAGCATACAAAGGTCTGATAAAGAACATTCTTTACTGGTGACCTCACTGCTGTCCCATAGTTTCTAAAGTAGCACCAGTTGTGGCGAAGCCTCTATTTTTGGTGGTTTGAATAGACTTTCGAGGTCTCGCTGCTCGAACAGATTCAGCTGTAATAACCGCAAGATCTGCTGCATCGACGCTCCGATCGTTGACAGAAACGCCAGATACGCCAGCACCAAGTACACGCACAGGGCAACCCAGATCTGCGTGAGTACCGCATTCTCCGAGGTGCCAAGGAAGGTCTTGATCTTCAGGTTTTGCTTGATCCACTTGAAGAACAGCTCAATCTTCCAGCGTTCCTTGTAGAGATCGGCCACGGTTGCCGCTTGCAGGTGATGGGCATTGGTAACGAAACGGTACTCGTTGCCGTCGTCGGCGATGAACTGGACGAGCCGCAGCTTGTCTTTCATTCCCTTGAGCCTGATCTCCTGATCGAGGACAACACCCTTGGCTTTGCGGCCGGGCCGCTTCTTGAAGTATTCCACCAGGGCGTTGTCTTTGAGTCGGGTGACGAAGAAGATGCCGTTGGTGGTCAGTTCCTGCCACCACTCATAGTCGGTGAAGCCCTTGTCGAAGACGGCAAGAGAGCCCTTGGGCAGCTTCAGCATTCTGGCCCAGGACATCTCGTGCTTCTTGCCTTCGGTCACATCGATGAACTCGGGCAAGTAACCGTCGGCATCCAGACCGATGTGTAGCTTGATGGCGCCTTTGTTCTGCCGGTAGGTGGCCCAAGGAAATGCCGCCAGACAGAGATTGATGATGCTGGCGTCCAGCAAATAGACTTTTTCCGCAAGCTTGAAGCGATTCCTGGGAGCCACGGTCTGGCAGCGCTGTAGCATTTTGTGAAAGAGCTCTTTGTACAATGCAGCCGGCTGTCCGTCGTTGACTCTGGCCAGGGTGGAGCGGGAAACCTTCTTCATCCCCAGGTGGTACAACTTGTGGCCTTGGGCTTTGAGGTTCTCCACCACATCCCGCAGGCTTTTTCTGCCGGAAAGCTGGCAGACCATCATGGCCATGAACTGCGACCAGCGATTGAACGACCGAAACTTATGCCCGACGTGATGCTTGCGGGCAATGGATTCAAATTCATGTCTCTTGAAAAAACCGACAACTTGATTCAGCACTGTGTTACAATGGGCCACGGCTCGGATCTCCTTGTGATTGTTATGGTTTTGGCGAACACATAATACCACAGGTAGCTCTCCGAGCCTCTTTTTATTGGATCAAACTATGGGACAGCAGTGTGGTGACCTATGAGAAATACGAAGTGGACCTATTATGCCTATATTGTCTCCTCAGATCTTTTCAGATACGGCGGCGAAAACAGTATTTCCGCGTTCCTGAAAGCTATAATGTGCATCCCCGGCTTCAGGTACACGTTTCTCATGCGCACGGCAAAATACCTGAAGAGCCGGGGCACGCTCCTGCTGCCCCTCTACGCGATCTCCCGCTTTCTGCTGAACCACTACCAGTACAAGTACGGCATCAGCATTCCGTACAACACCGACATCGGCCCCGGGCTCTACATCGGGCACTTTGGCGGCATCATCGTCAATGCCGAGGCAAAGATCGGCCGCAACTGCAATATCAATCAGGAAGTGACCGTCGGCGCCACCTATGGCGGAAAATATCCCGGCACCCCCGTTATCATGAACAACGTCTACCTGGGCCCCGGCAGCAAGATCATCGGCGGCATCACCCTCGGCAGCCACGCGGCCGTTGGCGCGAACTGCGTGGTGACGAAGCCGGTTCCCGACCACGGCGTGGTGGTGGGAATCCCGGGCGATGTGGTTTCCACCAAGGGTTCCGGTGAGTATGTGGTGAATACGGTGGGCGCAGAATAGAACGGTTGCGTAATCTATTCATGGTTTCAAACACGGGTATTTTTCTCTATGACACGTACCGTCCGCATCGCATATCTCATTGACACCATCAGTTCCGACAAGGCCGGAACCGAGAAGCAGTTGCTCAACATCCTGAAACGCCTCCCCATGGACGCGCTCGTGATCTGCCTGCACGATTCTCCCTGGTTGGCCGCTAATCGTCTGCCCTGTGATGTGGTAACCCTTGGATATCGAGGGTTTCTGACTCCCGGTTTCCCGTTTGTGCTGGCTAGCTATCTGCGGCTTCTCAAGGAAAGGAATATCGATATTGTCCAGACTTTTTTCGAAGACTCGATGTTTGTCGGTTTCCTGGGAAAGGTTCTGAGCAGGAGGCGTCACGCTCTGGTTGTCAGCAGGCGCGATCTGGGTCTGGGAAGTGACGAACCCGCGTATCACGGACTGTTCAGGAAGATACGTCCCCATGTTTTTCGGTTGTGCGACGGCATTGCCGTAAATGCACACGCGATAAAGGCCCATGTGGCGGCGTATGAACAGGTGCCCGCCGGCAAGATTACCGTGATCGGCAACGGTCTTGATCTGCCGGTGCCGCCACCTGTGCTGCCATCTCTCTTCCGTGAAAGCAAGGCGGATGTGTGGATCGCCATTGCCGCAAACCTGAAGCCGATCAAACGTATCGATCTGTTGGTGCGTGCCTTGGCGCACCTGAAAAACAACGGAGTCAAGGACGTTGTCAGGGCTGTGGTGCTGGGGGAGGGCCGGCTGGAGTCAGAATTGACCCACCTGGCGACCGATCTCGGTATCGGCGACAGGGTTCATTTTGTCGGCGCCGTTGAGAACGTAAGTGATTACCTGTACGGTGCCGATATAGGAGTACTCTGCTCCGACAAGGAGGGGCTGTCGAACGCCATTCTCGAATATATGGCCTGCGGTCTGCCCGTCGTTGCCACTGACGCGGGTGGAAACGGCGAGTTGGTCAATGAAATGAACGGAGCCTGCGTGCCGACAGGTGACCACGTGGCCCTGGCGCACGCATTGGCACGGCTCATCGAGTCGCCTCGCCTCCGCAAGGAATTGGGGGCACATTCCCTGGAAAAGGTAAGGCAGAACTTTACCTGGGACAAGGTACTGCCCCAGTGGGAGAACTTTTACGACTCGCTTGCCAAGGGCCTGGCACGCGGCAACAATCCAGTGGAGAATACCCATGCTGAAGCATAGATTGTTCTCCCCCTTGCGCAGGCACCTGATGGAGCCGCTCGATGCCCTGCGGAGCGGCACTCCTTTCCTCAACTACTGGAAAGAGCTCGAACGCACCCAGTATCTGCCGGAAGCGGCCCTGCGCCGGGTTCAGTGGGAAAGGCTCACGGATCTGCTGGCGTATGTGTGGGACAATAATCAGTTTTACCGTGAGCGCATGGAGCAGGCCGGCCTGACGCCCGAAACGGTCACCTCTCCGGAGGAATTCAGGAAGATCCCCGTGCTTTCAAAGGAATGCATCCGTCAGAACACCCTGGCGATGATAAGCAGAGGGTATGACGTCGGGTCGCTCATGAAATTCAAGACCGGCGGGTCAACGGGAAAATCCCTCGAAATTTACCTGACCGAGGAGTGCAGCGAGCGTCGCAATGCATGCGCCCGTCGGCATGACAGGTGGGCAGGGTGGAACCCGGGCGAGCCCATTGGTGCCGTGTGGGGAAATCCCGAGCTTCCCCGTGATATGAAAAGCCGCATCAAAGACTGGTTTCTGTCCCCCGTTATCTATCTTGATACCATGAGTGTGACAGAAGCTTCTGTCAGGGCATTTGCCGCGGAATGGGAACAGGTGCAGCCGACCCTCCTGTACGGGCATGCGCACTCCATCTTCGTACTGGCCGAGTTTGTCCGGGACCTGCGCCTGAACAGCATAGCGCCGAAAGGAATCCTATCGACCTCCATGATGCTCATGCCTCACGAGCGCAGGACCATAGAATCGGTCTTCGGCATCAAGGTAACAGACCGTTACGGTTGCGAAGAGGTCAGCCTGATCGCCTCCGAGTGCGAGAGGCACGAGGGGATGCACCTGAACATCGAGCACCTGTACATCGAGTTCCTTCGTGAAGACGGTAGCCCGGCGTCCCCCGGCGAGCCGGGTACCATTGTCGTCACCGACCTGATGAACCGCGCCATGCCGTTTATCCGCTACCGGGTCGAGGATGTGGGAGTGCTGAGCGGCAGGAAATGCAGGTGTGGCCGGGGGCTTCCCCTCATGGAAAGCGTTACCGGACGGGTGGCCGATTTTCTGATCAAGAAAGATGGATCGCGGGTTGCGGGGGTTTCACTGATCGAAAACACACTGACAAAAATGCCCGGAATCGTCCAGATGCAGATAGTGCAGGAGTCGATGGATTCACTTATCGTCAGGGTGGTGCCCGGGGCTGAGTTTAAGGATAGTACCCAGTGTGGATTACGTGACTATCTGGCGGAGCTTTTTGGCAGCGGCACATCGGTTGAAGTCAGCATCGTCGATGCTATCGCGCCGGAAGCGTCTGGAAAGTATCGGTTCTCTATATGCAGGATTTCTTAATAAACAATCGGCGCGTCAATGTGCTGGACGGAGAGGCAACCGAAGAGTATTCGGTTAAGTATCCCTCTATCAACAAAACACTTTTGCTGTTGTTTTGCGGCTATGTTGTCGCGTGGTATCTGCAGATCGGGTACAGGATTCCGGTGCTGGGGGACATCAGGTTCGAGTTTATCTATGCCCTGGTTCTGACCGTGCTGGCGTTTCTGGCAACGCCGAAGATCGACACGAAATGCCCTCTGCTCCCGTATGTTTTGCTGTACTTTCTGGTGATTGTCATCCAGGTGCCATTTTCCCACGATTTCGCCAGATCGTGGGACGTTTTCGTCGACCGGATCGTCAAGTTTGCCTTTATGGCGTTTTTTATCGTTTCATTTGTGCGTAGTCCGAGTCATATGAAATATTTCCTGGGAGCATTCCTGTTGGCTTGCCTGAAAATGGGGCAGGAGGGGCTCGTGGGACGGTTGTCTGGGGGGCTCATCTGGGAAAATCAAGGGATTATGCGGCTCCATGGTCCGACACCTATCTATGGTCATCCAAATTCCTTTGCCGGCATGGCAATGGGAACGCTTCCATTTGTCTATTTCCTCTGGCCTCTGAGCAATAAATATATCAAGGCGGTTTTGCTGGTCATTGGTATCCTGTCCTTGCACATTGTGTTGTACACTGGTTCCAGGACAGCGTATGTCGGCATTTTTGCCTTTGTTGCTTTTGCCTTCTATACCACAAGTAACAAAAAAAGATTCATTGGTTGCATGGTGCTTGCTCTGGCACTGTCCCTGCCAATGGTTCCCTCTGATTATCAGGAAAGATTCAGATCGATTTTTACTCTTGAGGAAAAAGAGGGCAGGTCAAGCGAAGCGAGAATACAAATTATTGAAGACGCCTGGAAAATATTTACGGACAATCCTTTTGGCGTAGGGGTTTCCGCTTTCCCGAAGGTGCGGGCGGAACGTTTCGGCAGATCGCAGGATACTCATAATATGTATCTTGAAATAGCTACCAACCTGGGAATACAAGGTATTATTGTCGTCGGTATGATGATATATAAAATGCTTGGCATTCTGCATTACATACGAACTAAAAGTAAGCTGCTCCTGGTCAAATTAGATTCAAATGATTCTTTGACCGAAGTTGTAAACGACTTGAAACTAGTGGAAGCAATAGCATCATCAATTATAGGTTTTATAATATTAAGACTTACCCTTGGTTTGTTTGGAATGGATTTGTATGAAATATACTGGTGGTTTGCCATAGGGATAACGTTTTCTCTCTATTCCATGTTGATTAAAATAGAAAATAGTTTGATAGCTAAAAACGACAGTGCTATTGGTTAAGTTAATGAACTGTAGATTTTGTTATCACCTAAATGACGTCAAGGAACACTAATGTGCGGAATTGTCGGTAAATATTATTTTAATAAAAATGCCTGTGACAGCAGTGACATAGATGCAATGATGCAGGCAATTTACCATCGGGGTCCCGATTCCTCGGGTAAATACCTAAGCGGGAGGGCTGCGCTCGGGTTTCAGCGATTGAGTATCATTGATACGGTTTCAGGTCATCAGCCACTGTATAATGAAACAAAAACCATCGTCCTGCTTGCCAATGGGGAGATATACAATTACAAGGAATTCGTTCCACTGTTGGAAAGCAAGGGCCACGTGTTTTCCACGCGGAGTGATTGCGAAGTAATTATTCACCTGTATGAAGAATACGGGATTGAGTTCATAAGCAAGCTTAACGGGATGTTTGCGTTCTGTCTCTATGACACACGCAATGACGTCATGTTCATTGCGAGAGACAGGGTTGGCATCAAGCCCCTCTACTATCATCTCAACAAGGAAGCCATTATTTTCGGATCGGAGATCAAGGGAATTCTGGCGTCAGGCGAGGTTGTAACCGACGAGGCAAATGACTCACTGGCGGAATACCTTTGTTTCAGATATCTGGCTAATTACAGAACGTTCTTCTCTTCCGTCAATGCCCTTGAGCCGGGCACGTATGTCAGAATTTCGCCAAGCGGATGCACGTTCGAAACGTTCTGGGATCTATCCCGGTACGTGTTGAACTATGCCCAAGACGGAGATCTCGTCGGGACGATCGATGCCGCATTGACATCATCGGTGCAGCGCCAGATGATGACGGACGTTCCCCTTGGCACTCAACTAAGCGGGGGGGTCGATTCGAGTCTTGTCAGCAAGCTGGCTGCCGGATACTCACCCGGACTGAAGACCTTTACGGTCAGTTTTTTCGAAAGTGCCTATGACGAGTCAGCCTATGCGCGACTGCTGGCGGATTCGGCGGGGCTTGAGTATCACCAGATCAGGGTCGACGGCAAGACCTTTGCCGACACTCTGCCCAAGGTTATCTGGTATCACGACGAGCCCCTCTGTCATGCCAACTCCGTGCATATGTACCTGCTGTGCAAGTACGCACGACAGTTTGTGACGGTCCTGCTGACCGGCGAAGGGGCCGATGAACTTTTTGCCGGTTATCCCCGTTATCAGATTTGCAGGTTCGGCGATGCATATAACAAGTTGAATCCGAGTGTTGCTTCGCTGGTGAAGTCGGTCCTGAAGGGCGTTCCTGCACGAAAGATCGTCAAAATAGTCGACAACCTCGGTCTTGGTGCCCGTGAACTGGCCTTGTGGAATTCATCTTTTACCACCAAGGAGAAGGTTTCCTGGCTGCTGAATTCCGGCGATGTCGCCCTCGATGCCCGATCCGCCCTGGTGGACAGCGTCTGGAACGATGAGTTGAGCCTTTTCGACAATCTCCTCCTCTATGAACAGAAGTCCTATCTTCAGCCGATTCTGATGCGGCAGGACAAGATGAGCATGGCCGCCTCTGTTGAGTCCAGGGTTCCGGTCCTTGACAACGAGATGCTGGACGTGGCCAATGCAATTCCCTATCAGTACAAAGTACGGCACTTCACTCCCAAGCACGTGTTCAAGAAGGTTGCGGAAAGGCACATATCCCGAAAGATCGTCTACAAGAAAAAGGTCGGCTTCGGCGTGCCCGTGGACGAATGGCTGCGCGACAATAGCGGTTTGGGCAGATACCTGGATCTTCTCCTCGATACCGCCCGTGGCATCAACGGCGTCAGCAGGCCGAGGATCGAGCAGTTGGTTTCGGAGCACGTGAGCCGGAAGCACAACCATGGCGATGTGTTGTGGCCCCTGGTCAATTATGCGATCTGGCGGGAACAATTTCTCAAGTAAGGAATGTGTGAACTGCGGGGCCATTGAATGAAAAAAGCCATCTGGATCACCTGGGAGCATCAGATACGCAACAGATCGATGGCTGCCATGCTTGGTGCGGATCTCCACGTCATCGCGCACAGCGGTGCGAGATTGCGGCGCTATCTTTTCTGTACATACAACACCATAGCCACGGTCCGCAGGGAAAAGCCCGCTGTGGTGTTCGCCCAGAACCCTTCCATCGTCCTGAACTATCTGCTGCTGCTGGCTCGGGTGTTGTTCGGGTATAAGTTTGTCACCGATGCCCACTTCGGGGGCGTCATCGCGTACAACGGCAATTATCTGTTTCAGAAAGCTCTCGATCTCTGCAACAGATCGGCAGATCTGGTCATCGTTACCAATCGGGACCATGCCGCCCATGTGGAATCCATTGGTGGGCAGGCGCTGGTATGCGAGGACCCGCTGCCCGACCTGGCCCGCTATGATTCAGGTGCCGCCCCTGAGGATAAATCGGTCTTTTTTATCTGTTCCTTTGACATTGACGAACCGTACGAGTCGGCTTTCGAGGCTGCCCGTGAGCTTTCTGCCGAAAGCTTCAGATTTTATGTCTCCGGCAATTACGCCAAGGTCGGCATTGATCCGTCCGATTACCCCCATGTGAGCTTCCTGGGATTTGTGCCGGAACAGCACTTTTATGAGAGGCTTTACCAGTCGGATATCGTTCTCGACCTGACGGAGCACGAGAACTGCCTCGTATGCGGAGCCTACGAAGCCATGGCTGCTGAACGGCCGCTGGTCACGTCCGACAGGGCCTGTTTGCGGGCATATTTTGATCAGGGAACGGTGTTTACCGCTCACGATAGCGCTAGTATTGCTGAAGCGATAAGGGAAGCGTATCGGGACCGTTTCCGCCTGGGGGATAATATCCGGGAGTGGAAAGTACGAGCTATTCGAACGCAGAATGAACGACGGGATGTGCTCAGAACTACACTGGGGATGGACCGGTAATCCGGGGAGTTGCCATGAAGCCCATTAAGTGCATCTTTGTCGGCGATATCGCTCTTGGGGATCACCCGAAATCAGTCGGGTTCGGTTTCTATTCCAGATATTGCGACGGCATTCCACCGGATAAGGCACACGCGCTGTTCCGGAGAGGCTGCGAACACGACATCCTGTTCGGCAATCTGGAGTTCACGCTCGGGACTGCCGAGTTGACGGCCGCGTCGCACGAGGAGCTTAACTGCAGGGGGATAGCGGCATATGCCGACTTTCTGGAGCAGGCGGGTTTCAATGCCGTCAATATTGCCAATAACCACATTTACCAGCATGGGATTGATCCATTCGACAAGACTCTGAAGGTGCTTGCCGACAAAGGGATCGGCATCGTGGGGCTGGGGCGCAATGGTGGCAGTTCGAATATAGTCGGTACCGGCGACCGCTCCGTATGCTTTCTCGGCTGGTCAGCACGGCCCCGTCAGGGCTTCTCCGATCAACCACCGTACCGCGAATTCGACGAAGCGAGCTGCTATGGGGAGATAGCCGAGGCGGCGAAAGCACATCCGATCGTCTGCGTTTCCCTGCACTGGGGGGACGAGTTCATCGAGATCCCCAGTGAAGACGAAAAGCGGATTGCGCGAAGGATGATCGATGCCGGGGCGAAGGTGGTCGTGGGGCACCACCCCCATGTCATGCGGGAGGTTGAGGAGTATAACGGCGGCCTGATCGCCTATAGTCTGGGTAACTTCATCTGCGATATGATCTGGAACGAAAGCACCCGGAAAACGGGCTATCTTTACGTGGAGTTCACTGACGGCGCAATCTCGAAATGGGAGATTGTGCACGGAAGGATCGGTGACGATTACTTCCCCGACTTCGACAGTACGGTTCCCGATCCGTCCGATACATACAAGCAACTGTACTCAAAACTGAGTGGCAGTTCCTATGACCGTCTGGCGCGGAATGCGCTGCGTCGCCACCAGGTGCTGACCCTTTTGCACATGCTGCGCAACTGCGGGAGGTACCGGGCGGGGGTATGGCGGTCCATGCTTGAGGGTGCCATTAAAAGCCGCCTCACCGCAAACCATCATTCATGATGTCGCTTAAAAAGAAATTTTAACCCAGCCACTAAGGGAGTCCCTTGATGTCGCTATATACAACCATGTGCGAGAATGTGTTGTTGCCCGTTGCCGATTATGCGACCCGGAACTGCACCATGCGTTATTACCGTCTGTACAGGGACATGCAGTGGCTGGGCAGGGAAGAGCTTCAGCGCCGCCAGGACGAACTGGTGCGCGAGACTGTCCGGACAGCCTATGCAGACGTACCCTTTTATCGCGAGCTCTATGACAGGCACGGGGTGAACATCGCCGGCGTTCTCAAGGCCGAAGATCTGTCTTTGCTGCCGATGGTGACGAAGGACATGCTCAGGGAAGCCTATCCCCATTTGTGCACCAGGGACACCGGGTGGCCCTGGCGCGAGTATTGTACCAGCGGCTCATCGGGAAGCCCCTTTGCCGTTCGGGTGGATAATGAAACGATGAGCATGGCCCGGGCACTGATGTTTCTCAGGGCCAACTACTCGGGCTGGAACATCGGTGACCCGTTCCTCCAGACCGGCATGACTCTGGAGAGGGGAGCGGTCAAGAAGCTGAAGGACATCCTTCTGAGAGTAGAATACGCCTCTGCCTTCGATTTGTCGGATCGGGTACTGGATAGGTACCTGGACCTCATCGACAGCAAAAAGTTGGACTACGTCATGGGGTATGCCGGCAGCCTTTATTGCGTGGCCACGAGAGCGTTGGAGGTGGGATTCAACAGACCCCTGACCGGAATTGTCTCGTGGGGAGACAATCTCTATGCCCATTACCGCGAAAAGGTCGAAAGCGCGTTCAAGTGCCGGGTCACCGACACCTACGGCTGCGGAGAAGGCATCCAGATCGCTGCCCAGTGTGGAAGAAGCGATGGCGCATATCATATCTTCATGCCCCATGTGGCGCTGGAGGTGGTGGATGATGAGGGCAACCCCGTTCCTCCCGGTCATGTGGGGAACATCGTGCTGACTCGCCTGCATCCCGGCGCCATGCCCCTGATACGATACCGCGTGGGAGACCTTGGCGTCAAAAGTGCCGATGAAACCTGCCCGTGCGGGCGGGGGTTCGAACTGCTCGCCAAGGTTGAGGGACGTGACACCGATGTGGTTGTGACGCCGCGGGGCAACCGGCTGATCGTGCATTTCTTCACGGGGATATTCGAGTACTACAAGACCATTGATACGTTCAAGGTCATTCAGGAGGAACGGGACCGGATCACCGTTCTGATCGTGCCGCGACCGGATTTCAAGCCCGAGCACTGGACAAGCCTCAAGTCCGAAATCCTTGAAAAAGGAGATCCGGAACTGATCATAGATATGAAGCTGGTGGAGGAAATACCGCTTGAAAGATCGAACAAACGTCGATTCGTCGTGTCGAAAGTCTGCAGATAACGGGGATAATTTGAACCCGCCTATGACCTTCTTCTGGTCACGATTCAGGTTGTGTTAAATTTTCTTCTTTCTTCTGAGAAGGATAATGCCGGCAAGTCCGGCCCCAAGAAATGCGAAGGTTGATGGTTCGGGCACAGGAACGGTTTCTGCGTTAGTTATTTGAGCCGAGAAGTAGAATTTGGAGCTGTTGCCGAACTCATCGAAAATGGTGTTGCGCATGGTTCCGGCCCCGAAAGCGCGCGCGGAACTCGCCGACCACTCTCCGAGGGCATCCGGTTGCAGCAGCATGTCGTAGAATGAGAGATAGTTGTTTCCACTGCTCACACTGAGCCAGCGTTCCGAAAAGGTGCTGGTCAACCACTTGTTCCCGCCATAGTTGTTTTCGGTTATTCCATTATATGAGCTTAGATAATTGTTAGAAGTGATGGTCGAACCTCCGGCGTAGTGAGCATAAAATGTTCCTCTACCATATGAGTCTGTTCGCTCGATTACGGTACCGTCGTTCATTAACATAGTTCCCCTGGCATCCAGGTCTATTACAACGCTATAGGAAACACGGCTTCCAACTGTTATCCCCATATCGGAGAGAAAGCCCGCTGAATCATCAATGCCGGGCCCCTGGATTACGTACCCTTCCAGAGTATATTGTACGGGGTAGCTCCACGCGGAGGGTCCAGCCAGTAACAATGTCACAAACAAAATTAGGGACAACCTGTCTGGGCGTATCATGACCGGCCCTCCTTCATGCATCTTTTGGATAAGTATAGGGATACAAGCAATTAGCGTACCCTAAAAACGATTTCATGCTGTTGCCATTATATCCCGTAATTCAGAGTGTTGTAGGTAGTTGGTTGAAATTTTTAAACTTTTCTTTACATATGCGTGTAAATTCCACCGACATCCGATGATGCGGTCGATTCGGGAGGTACATTGCGTATATGTAGCTTAATAATGTATTAAAATTATTACAATGAAATTGTTATGTGTTGACTTGAACCTTCAACTCATGTACTAAAAGCACAAAGCAGGCGGTAGACGATAATACTAAACCATTCGCGAGAATGGGGCGGAAAGCCTATAGGGTCTCCACGAGACAGCCGGGTTGCCGAAATACCAGTTCATGGGTAGCGGCTCCCGGCATTTTTTTTGTCTGACAGGCCAAATGGGGCTTTGGTGACACAAATCACAGTTTAATTTTCCCGGGTGGACGAAAGTATAAACAAATAAAAAAATTGATCGCTCTGTTTCCGAAGAGGTAAAGCCAGGGTAACCTGGTGACACAAAGCCACGGGTCCTGAAATCGTCCTAGGTATTCAGGATGGCCGGGTTGGCGAAGAAACAGCCCATCTGTCGACAAGTCGCACAATTGTCATGGGGGGCTGTTTTTTGTTGGGAAAAGGACCGGTATATGCCGGTAAAACGAGTAAACTAAGAGTAGCAGGGAGGTAGTCAACATGAAAACCAAGAGGACACTACAGGCGATAGTTCCGTCGCTCCTCATTCCACTTCTCGTCCCGCTGGGCGCTCTCGCCGCTCCGTCTATCACTTCGATGAGCAACTCAGCGCTTACCAATGGCCAAGTCGTTACTATCTCCGGTAGCGGGTTTGGCACCAAGAGCACTGTGGCTCCCCAGTTCTGGGATACTGTAGAGAACCAGACGGCGTATTCAAGCCTTGCTAATGGAGCAACCGTCCCGACTGGGTCGGGCAAGCCCTGGGAATCACAATGCACTTGGGATGGCGGCGCGTGTGTAAAGTATTCAACTACGGCCAGCGAACAACGTGGGTTGAGCACAGCGACTTACAGGGCCACAACTACAACCCAGGGATTACTGGAGGGTCGGCGGATTACTGGAACTAATAAAATCTATGTCTCTTGGTGGTGGAAACCAGCATCAAATCCCGTAACCGGCGATCATTCGAGTAAATTTTTACGATTGTCCAATAATGCTGATGTGACGAACAAAACCTTTTCGTGGACCCAAATGCAGGATTATATCTATCGAACCGATCAAGGCTATTGTCAAAATGGGGCAGCGCATTGGGCCAACTGGAATGGCAACGTAAATCAGTGGAATTTTCATGAAGTATGGATTGATGGTGCAACGAGAACATACACTATTAAGATTAACGGAAAAGCGACAGCTAATAATGTTTCCTGGTCGAGCTGCACGGCTTTCAATTTCGACTATGTGTGGATGATAGGTTGGGATGGTGGAGGGAATTCACCCCCGGCAATTACTTCATGGCTGGACGATATATATGTAGACAACACGCTCTCTCGCGTCATGATATGTGACAATGCCAACTTCTCAAGTGCAACTAAATGCGAAATGCAGATTCCCACCAATACCTGGACTGATGGGCAGTTGCAGGTTGCGGTTAACCAAGGAAGTTTTCCCACCAACTCTACGGCGTATCTCTATGTGGTGGATGCCAATGGCAGTCCCAGTGCCAGCAAGCAGATTACGTTCGGAGCCAGTTCGGGTGGGGGAACCGCAACAATAGCGCCTCCCAGTGGCCTCAAAGTTGTGAACTGATCCGAACAGTTTTTATGGGAGCCGGAGTGAAGCACATGGAACTTTCATTCATGAGAACAGGTTGCCTCGTTTCAGCCTTTCTGTTGTTCACCGCCGGCATGGTGTCGGCAGGCATCTCACGGAACGAGTGCTCGAACCCCCCGGCAGGAACAGTTTTTTGCGAGGATTTCGAGGGGACTAATCCCAAGGCCAACTTCAGCGACTACGACGGCAACCCTGACACGGAAAACCTTATCGTGACCAACACGGGACCAGCAGGTGATACCGCGAACCGGGCAATCCGTTTGCGGGTGCCTGCAGGGCAGGGGGGGGGATCCGATCTGTTCAAGGTTCTGTCTTCCGGGTACGACAAACTCTATGCCCGCTGGTATTTCATGTATGAACCAGGGTTCAACTTCAGTGCCCGTAATCATGGCGGCGGCTTGGCGGCAGGAGACCGGAATCTGGTCGGTTCATCCGGGAATCGGCCGACCGGAAGCGATTGGGCCGGCTTTTTCGTGCAGTACATGGAAGGCCCCGCAACACCCTATGCCTACAGCTACTACCGGGGCATGTACCAGGACTGCTCCAATCCGTCGGGCAATTGCTGGGGCGACTCATTGCCCTGCGTCTACGACAGCGGGGCATATTACTGCAAACAGCCGCAGCACCGCCCGACCGAAACCCTACCTAAACTGGTGGCGGGGCAGTGGTACTGCGTCGAGCAAATGCTCGATATGGGCACGCCA
Source organism: Geobacter sp. PheSNFMC (assembly GCF_059620965.1). NCBI lineage: Bacteria > Pseudomonadati > Thermodesulfobacteriota > Desulfuromonadia > Geobacterales > Geobacteraceae > Geobacter > Geobacter sp. PheSNFMC. The sequence goes on along the minus strand of NZ_JCAMRN010000015.1, from coordinate 30,870 downwards.
ACCACTACGGGGGTGGGAGCTGACGGTCGCCTGGCGATCTGGCTGGATTCAAAGCTGCTGGGCGACTATCAGGATCTGTGGATCAGAACCACATCATCCCTTAAAATCCGGAATCTCTGGTTGAGCCTTTATCATCATGACGGTACCCATTCAACCGTCGGAGAGCTTATCGATAACGTAGTCGTATCGACCCAGCCCATTGGCTGCGGATCGGTGCCGCCGGAAGTTTTGTCGGCGCCGAAGAATCTCAGGATTTTCAAGGTCGTGCCCTAACAGGCTGATGCCCTCAACACGATGAGGGCTTCGAGGAGTGAACGCCCCCCCTGATGCACGCACCGGGAGGTCGTTCGGTGCATATGCTGTTGAATTCTTTAGTGCCCCCAAGGTTAAAAAGGTTGACAGGGGGGACAAAGGGGTGTATCAACAGCAGCTGAAAATTGAATAGGCGGTACACGATAATACTCAACCATTCGCGAGGATGGGGCGGAAAGCCTACAGGGTCTCACAGAGACAGCCGGGTTGCCGAAATGCCTGAAATGGTATACGGCCCCGGCTTTTTTTTGTTCTTTTTCCGGAAAGCCAGTCGCAGCGAAAATTGACGGTAAATCATGTGGTTGAATCTTTTTTGCGACATGGCCGGTTTTGGTGATACGAGTCACAACGGTTCTGCAAAACAGGGCCGATAATACCAACAAAAGGAATAATCAAGCAGTACTGTTTCCGAAGGGGTAAACCCAGGGTAACCTGGGGACACAAAGCTACGGGTCCTGAAATGTCCTAGGGTTTTCAGGATAGCCGGGTTGGCGAGAAACAGGTTCCTCATTAGTCCATCAAAAGACTAAGGCGGGCTGTTTCTTTTTTTTGTGCTCGCGACTCGAAAGGCGCGGGCAGGAAAAGGAGAAGCGGACGCCGAAAGAAGTACAAAGGAGCCCGTTTATGAAAACCCGCACGCTAACAACTCTTATTCTTGCCTGGTTGCTCAGTTTTACCATGGTTGCAGCCAGCCAGGCCCGGGACGTGACCCTGCAGTGGGATGCAAACAGTGAAACGACCGTTGCCGGCTACAAGGTTTACTACAACGCCGACTCGGCAGGCCCTCCCTTCAGCGGGACCGGAACAGTCGGCAAAGTGACCTCCACCACTCTCACCGGTCTTGATCCGAGCAAGACTTATTATTTCGCCGTCACCGCCTACGATGCCACCGGCACTGAAAGCACCTACTCCAATATCGTAAGCGCGGCCGAAGCAACCGCCCCCACCGTTTCGATTACCTCCCCCGCCTCGGGCGCGACCATCTCCGGTACCACCAGCGTTGCCATCAGCGCCACTGACAATGTGGGCGTCACCTCGGTCGAACTCTATGTGGACGGCGTCCTCAAAGGAACCGACACCTCATCTCCGTACAGTGTGAGCCTGAACACCACCCAGCTTTCCGCCGGCACTCACACTCTCCAGGCCAAAGCTTACGACGCTGCCGGGAACGTGGGACAGTCCACGGCGTTTTCCGTGACAGTGGTAAATGATACGACGGCTCCAACGGCTTCCATTACCTCTCCGGCCGGCAGTTCCACCGTGTCGGGCACCGTTACGGTAAACGTTTCCGCCACCGATGCCATGGGCGTGTCAAAGGTGGAACTCTATGTCAACGGTTCCCTTTACGCGACCTACGGTTCGGCTCCCTACTCGATAACCTGGAATACCTCGTCGTATGCCAACGGAACGTACACCCTCCAGGCCAAGGCCTATGACGCAGCGGGCAACGTCGGTCAGTCTTCCTCGGTGACGGTTACGGTAAGCAATACGGTCGCCGATACCACGGTCCCGACTGTTGCCGTGAGCTCCCCCGCCAATGGCGCGACCGTTACCGGTACGGTGAGCATGGCCGCCACGGCCTCCGACAACGTCGGCGTGAGCAAGGTAGAATTCTACGTAAACAACGTGCTCAAGGGGTCGGATACGACGTCTCCTTATGCCTACAGCTGGGATACCACCTCCGCAGCCAACGGCAGCTACACCCTGACCGCCAAGGCCTATGACGCAGCGGGCAACGTAGGTCAGTCTTCCTCGGTGACGGTCACTGTAAGCAATACGGTCGCCGATACCACGGTCCCGACTGTTGCCGTGAGCTCCCCCGCCAATGGCGCGACCGTTGCCGGTACGGTGAGCATGGCCGCTACGGCCTCCGACAACGTCGGCGTGAGCAAGGTCGAATTCTACGTAAACAACGTGCTCAAGGGGTCGGATACGACGTCTCCCTATAACTACAGCTGGGATACCACCTCCGCAGCCAACGGCAGCTACACCCTGACCGCCAAGGCCTATGATGCGGCTGGCAATGTGGGGCAGTCGAGCAGCGTGACCGTGAGTGTGAACAATGTGACGACTCCCCCGGCGGGAAGCAACACGGCCATCTTCGGTAATGCCTTTGGCGCCAATTTCCCGAATACCGTGGAAGACACCTTCCTGAATATCAATAATGACGTAAACGCCACCGGCGTAAGCCTCAGCACCTATACCTGGCCTGCAGCCACGCCGGCCAACGCAGTCGTGATGAAGTGGGACGTATCCGCTCTGCCTGCCAATGCCGAGATCCAGAGCGCCACGCTCTATCTCTACCTGACTGAAGGCGGTGGTGACGACGCTTACGAAATTCCGGTCTCCGCCATCATCAACAAGAACCCGGTCGTCGCCTCCAGCACCGGCAATACCTACGACGGGACCAATGCCTGGACCGCAAGCAGCGTGGCTTACGGTGGGGTGCCCCTGGCCCAGTCCGATATCGACACACCGGTGGATGCACCTCTGGTTGACAAGACCGTTGGCTACAAAGCCTGGAATATCACGAACCTGGTCAAGACCTGGCTGGCGACGCCGGCCGCCAACAGGGGCGTGCTGCTCAACTCCTCCAACAAGGCCACCGCCGACAGCTACAGGCTCTTCGCTTCCAGCGATGCGGCCGATACCAACCTGCGGCCGAAGCTGGTGGTAACCTACAACCTGCCGTCCGATACTGCTGCTCCGACGGTGGCGGTGAGTGCCCCGGCTAATGGCGCGACCGTGAGCGGAACGGTGACCGTCAGCGCAACAGCCTCTGACAATGTGGGCGTGACCAAGGTGGAATTCCTGGTGAACGGCACGGTCGCTTCCACGGTGACCACCGCCCCTTACAGCTACAGCTGGAATACCACGACCTCGGCCAACGGCACCTACACCCTGACTGCCAAGGCCTATGACGCTGCTGGCAACATCGGCCAATCTACCTCCGTATCGGTAACTGTGAACAACCAGACCGGCGACACCACTGCGCCGACCGTGTCGATTACTTCTCCGGCCAATAACGCGACCATCAAAGGAAGCATTACCGTCAGCGCCAGCGCATCGGACAACGTGAAAGTGACCAAGGTCGAGTTCTACCTGGACAACGTGCTCAAGCGCACCGACACGAGTTCGCCCTTTACCTACAGTCTCAACACGACCTCCGTGAGTGACGGCATTCACACCCTGACCGCCAAGGCCTATGATGCGGCAGGCAATATCGGTGAGTCGACCGTAACGGTCAAGGTTGCCAACGACACCACCGCGCCGACCGTGTCCCTGTCGGCCCCGGCCAGCGGCGCAACGGTAAGCGGTGTCGTCTCTGTCAATGCCACCGCAACGGACAACCTGGCAGTTGCCAAAGTCGAATTCTACGTCAACAATGTCCTCGCGAGCACGGATACGACCTCTCCCTACAGTTACATCTGGGATACCACCACCGTTGCGAACGGCGTCTATAGCCTGACCGCCAAGGCCTATGATGCGGCCGGCAACTCGAAGGTTTCGACCGCCGTAACCGTAACCGTCAACAACATCGCAATCATCAAGGGCGATGTGGATGGCGACGGAGCGATTACGGCCAATGACGCGCTCATCGTTCTCAAGGCGGTCGCAGACCCGACCCTGTTGACCTCGACAGTGCAGACCATGGGTGATGTGGCGCCGGTCGATCCGGTTACCTCCAAGCCGGTCGGCAACGGCAAGATTGACATCAACGACGTGCTGATTCTTCTGCGCCGGGCGGTTGGTCTGACGACCTGGTAACCGATCCCTGACCGGGCCCCCGCTGTGCGGTGGTCCTGTAACAGAGCCGCCTTTCCCGCGTTGCCGGGGGAGGCGGCTTTTTTTGTGCGAATGGCGGCTGCCATAACTCAGTTGTCCAAAGACTGCTGTCGGAATTCCTGTCACAATGTGCGGTAGTTATGAGGGATACTGGCAAGAGTCGTTGTTTATCAGGTGGTTGGGTAGCGGCACGTATTATGCTGATTCTGTTTCAGGTGGGCATGCTGAGGATTACTATCCATGAATGATGTCATTTTTCGCCAGTAGTCCCTGATCGGCCTTCATTTAGTGCAGTTGGTGCAGTTGCGCTCGTATGCTCACGCAAACGGCGGAGCTTGGTTTCCGCACTCACCAAAGGAGGTATGATCATGAAGGCACTCGCTGTTCTCCTCGTTGCACTACTGTCTCTGGCAGCAGTTACGTCTGACGCTGCCCCTCTTAGCTATCTGTTCGGCGGCAAAATTACCAGTAGCACCATGGGGGCCTTTGGATTTTCCGAGGTCCAGGTGCAAGTCGGCAGTCCCTTTATCGGTTCGTTCACGTATGACCTTGTCGGCAGCAATCCACAGCCTGTGAACTTCGAAGTCGCTGTTCTGTATGAGCAAATCCCGGGGCTTGGGCAGGGTTGGACCGTACTTATTGACAAGACCCAGGCTCAATTAGGCGTATCCGCCCCCGATGTTCTTGGTTTCGATAGTCTAGCCATTGTTTCGAATGCTCCGGTTTTTGGTGTCTTTGCCGGAAAGCTGGAAAACAATCAGTTGCTTCTTTACGAGTCCACGTATTGGCCGAGCATTCTGTCGGAAACCACCAACACCGCCGCGAACCTTTTCCTGCAGGGGCCAGGCGGAGCAATGGAGTATTGGCCATATCTCGATGAATTCACTCTTCAAAAGTTTTTTGGGGTTCATGGGCTCTTCGAGGGAGAACCCTGGAACTTCGTCGGACAGATTGAGTATCTGCAGCAAACAAGCTCGCCGGTCATCGTTGGGGTGGTGCCGGAACCGGGAACAGGCCTGCTTTTCGCCTTCGGTCTTGCAGGTCTGTGGGCGGTAACCGCATGCTCGCGCAAGCAGAATAAAGGCTGAGTCCAACTATCGTTTCGGCTGTACGAGCGATCGACGATCTTGTCGGATTAGTTTACATTTTAGACAAAAATATATTCTGGTGATTGAATGTAATCTCTTGAATTTATTGTAATGAATGAATTGGTTTAAAAATTGAATCTAATGGCTGAACATCATCACGCAGGTGACGAACGACAGGGAGGCATACATGAAAAAATTGATAGGTGTGGTGGCAGGTTTGCTTCTCATGGGAGGCGTAGCCCAGGCCGCACCGATTACCTTTACGGACACCACGCTTTTTACGCCAACGGGGACCCTTGCCGCCCAGGACCTGGTCGGCCACGGATGGGGCGCGGTAAACTTCCTCGACGGCACGGGGGATTACGTCGCATGGAAGCATCAGTTCACCTTTACGCCGCCGGCTCAGCAGATAGTGAGTGGCAGACTGACTCTTACCCTCCTTGACGACGATGCCGACAAGCTGCTCAACCCTCTTACCTGGGAACTCGCTTTCGGCTATGCCGAGGATGGTTCCTGGGCCCTTGGCGGAGTGAACACCGGCGCCTATGGGTATAACGTGAATGTGGAATTCCTCAAAGATGGCGAGTTCAACGTGAAGCTCGCGTCGCTCCTTGGCGACTTCTACCTTACCCGCTCGGATCTGACCATCACCTACGAACCTGAGTCGGCTCCCGTTCCCGAACCGGGCACGATCGTTCTGTTGGGGGCCGGTCTGTTGGGTCTCGGCGCGTACAGCCGCAAGCACATGAAGCGGTAATCGTAATCCCGACAGGCAGTTTCCCCCACTGATCCCAAGAAGGCGGTGTCAACGCACCGCCTTTTCTTTTGTCTCTGGTGCCCCCCAAAAACAACCATTCGCAACCGTGGGTTTTTTATGATGTTACGTGCATACGCTCCTTGTGCCCGCACGGGATTTGGTGTAAATTTTATCGACAGTGAATGGAAGATAACCTTGGGACTGCACGTGATTCATGGGATCGAGCAAAAGGAGCGCTCAATGACCGCTGACCGCACCATTTCCGTTATCGGACTCGGCTACGTGGGACTCCCCGTGGCGGTTGCCTTCGGCCGGGTTCGCCGGACTGTCGGGTTTGACATCAATGCCGGCCGTATCGCCGAGCTCAAGCAGGGGGTCGATCGAACCGGCGAGGTGACTGCTGAGGACCTGGCCGCAGCGGACATCCTTTTCACCGACCGCATCGAAGAGCTCCGTCTGGCGGATTTTCACATCGTGGCGGTGCCGACTCCCATTGATGAAGCGAATCAGCCCGACCTTGCCCTGATGCTGAAGGCGTCGGAAACGGTGGGGAAGGCCTTGAAGCGGGGCGACATCGTGGTGTACGAGTCCACAGTCTATCCCGGTGTTACTGAGGACGAGTGCGTGCCGATCCTGGAACGGGTGTCGGGACTGCACTGCGGCACCGATTTCACCGTGGGTTACAGCCCTGAGCGGATCAATCCGGGCGACAGAGAGCATACTTTCACGAAGATCACCAAAGTAGTGTCGGGGCAGGATGCGGCGACACTCGACGTGGTGGCCCGGGTGTATGAATCAGTGGTGACGGCGGGGGTCCACCGGGCATCGAGCATCAAGGTGGCCGAAGCGGCCAAGGTGATCGAGAATACCCAACGGGACCTGAACATCGCCCTCATGAACGAGTTGGCTCTGATTTTCGACCGGCTGGGCATCGACACCAGCGAGGTGCTGGAGGCGGCCGGGACCAAGTGGAACTTCCTCAGGTTCAAGCCGGGGCTCGTGGGTGGGCATTGCATCGGTGTGGATCCGTACTATCTGACCCACAAGGCTGAGAAGATCGGTTACATCCCCCAGGTGATCCTGGCGGGCCGCCGGATCAACGACGGTATGGGCAAATTCGTAGCCCAGAAGACGGTGAAAGAGATGATCCTGGCCGGGCACCCGGTTCTGGGAGCCAGGGTAACGGTGCTCGGCCTCACCTTCAAGGAGGATTGCCCGGATCTGCGCAATTCCCGTGTGATCGACATTATCCGCGAGCTTGAGGAGTATGGTGTGAAGGTACAGGTCCACGACCCCTTGGCCGACCCTGACGAGGCCCTGCATGAATACGGAGTGAGGCTTGTGCCGGCAGACGGCCTGGAGCCTGCCGCTGCGGTGGTTGCCGCTGTGGCACACCGTCAGTTCCGGTCCCTGGCCGGGGATGACTTGCTTCGATTGATGGCCCCCCCCGCGGTTCTCGTGGATGTAAAGGGGATGTACTGCCAGAACATGCTGCGACAGGCGGGAATCCGCTTCTGGAGGCTCTGAGCCGGTCATGATGCAGGTGGTCCTTTCAGCGGGGGCAGTGTTGCTCTCCCTGGCCGTAATCGGAGTCACCATCCGCCGCCAGGGGCTTACCCTTTCAGCCTGCGCGACAGTTGCCGCCCTGACGGCGGCTTCGGCTCTCGAAGTCCTGGACTTCATGGTAATGCTCGATCCGGATCGACTGTTTGAGTGGAAACGGTGGGTTCTGGCGGTCGAATCCCTTTTGCCTGCGGCATGGCTTAGCTATAGCCTCACTCACTCCCGGCGGACCGCGACATCTGCTGTGCCCCGGCTGCAGTGGTTTTTCGCGGCAGCTACGGCCGCGTTCCCACTGGCCGCTCTGCTGCTGCCGCCGGAGGTTTTCATCTATTCACCGGATTTCGCCACGGAGCGGGTCCTGTTTCTGACGGTTCACGGCTACTACTTCTATCTCGGCCTGCTTCTCTTTGTAGTGGTTTCCCTGGTCAATCTGGAGGGGACGTATTCTCATGCCTCTCTCCTGGAGCGCTGGCGAATCAAATTCGATTTCATCGGCGCGACCAGTTACCTTGCGCTTCTGGTGCTCTACTACAGCCAGGGGCTGCTCCATCGTTCCCTCAACATGGGGCTGTTGCCGGTACGGTCCCTGATCCTGGCCCTTGCCGCCGCCATGATGCTCTATTCGCTTCTCGCGCGGGGCAGCGGCGTGCGGATCGCGGTCTCGCGGAACATGGCCTACAAGTCGGTGGTGCTGGTTGCCGTAGGGCTGTACCTGGTTGCCGTGGGGGTGATGGGGGAGGGGCTGCGCTACTTCGGGGAAGGCTTCCCCAAGGCAATGGCCATTGCCACCCTGTTCTGCATGGGTATCGCCCTGGTGGTCATTCTCCTGTCAGAGACCCTGCGGCGCAGGGTCCGGGTCTTCATTCACAAGAATTTTTACCGGAGCAAGTACGATTACCAGACCCAGTGGCTCCACTTCACCGATCTGTTGGCCTCTGCCCGCAGCTCTGATGGTCTCATGGAGGCAATCCTCGCCGGCTACAGCGGGGTTTTCGGCATGAACAGCGGAGTTCTTTTTCTTAAAAGCGGAGACAACGGCCCATTCCGCTGGGCCGTTGCCCGGGAGCAGGCACCGGTTGGTGCTTTTTTCTCGTCTAACGATCTTCCGGTGCGCCGGATGGCGGAGGAAGGGTGGATCGTCAATCTCCGCGAGGTAAGCCCTGAGGAGTTCTCCGGCGCCGGTGAGTTTGTGCGGGAGAACAGCGTCGTATTCCTCATCCCTCTGTCGTCCGGCGAGGGGCTTGAGGGAATCGTCGCCCTGGGGCGGCCCGTCCATGAAGGAGAGCTCTACCACTACGAAGATTACGACCTGATGAAGACCATGGCCCGCCAGGCCGCGTCGGCCCTCATGAACCTGCGCCTCTCCGAGGAGCTGGCAAGCGCTCGGGAACTGGAGGTTATGGGGCGGGTGTCGACGTTCATCCTCCACGATCTCAAGAATCTGGTCTACACTCTCTCGCTCACCGTGGACAATGCCCGCGACCACATCGCGGATCCCGAGTTCCAGGACGACATGCTCGGTACCCTCGGCAATACGGTGAACCGGATGAAGCTCCTCATTGCACGGTTGCGCGGCCTTCCCGAGAAGCAGTCCCTGAACCGGGAGGAGGTGGACCTCCTTCTGCTTGCCGGGGAAAGTGCGGGGCTGGCCGGGGGCCGGGACTGCGTCCGGGTCGGCGGGTCAGCGGTTTGCGCCCACGTGGACCGGGAGGAGATCCAGAAGGTGGTTATGAACCTGGTGGTGAACGCCCTGGAGGCCACGGAAGGGAAGGGCCCGGTGACGGTGGAGGTGGGCTGCGGCAACGCCCCCTACATCCGCGTGAGCGATTCCGGCTGCGGCATTCCCGAGGCCTTTCGCGCCCACCTGTTCTCGCCCTTCAGGACCACCAAGAAAAAAGGGCTTGGCATCGGTCTCTACCAGTGCCGCCGGATTGTGGAGGCCCACGGCGGGAGGATAGACGTGGAGAGTGCGCCCGGACAGGGTGCGACGTTTACGGTGTGGCTGTAAGGGGGTGGGAGATTCCATGGAAAAACTGCTGATCGTCGACGACAACGAGGATATCCGCAAGCAACTGAAGTGGGGCATCGGCAAGGAGTACACGCTGTTCCTGGCGGCCGATGCCCGGGAGGCCATTGATGTTTTCCGCAAGCAGCGGCCGGCGGTGGTTACCCTTGACTTGGGGTTGCCACCCCATGAGGACAGCTCCGAGGAGGGTTTCCGCTGCCTGGAGGAGATGCTGCGCATTGCTCCCGATGTGAAGGTAATCGTCATTACCGGTAACGATGGCAGGGAAAACGCGGTCAAGGCAGTTCAACTGGGGGCCTACGATTTTTACCAGAAGCCGATCGATCTCGACGAATTGAAGGTGATCGTGAAGCGGGCGTTTCATCTCCAGATGCTGGAGGAGGAGAACCGGCGCCTCCAGAGCGTTCTGGACGGCGGTTCCACCGAATTCAGGGGGCTTGTCGGCCAGTGCCCCGAGATGCAGCAGGTCTTTTCCACCATCCGCAAGGTTGCGGCTTCCGATATCTCGGTGCTGATCCACGGCGAGAGTGGCACGGGTAAGGAACTGGTGGCCCGGGCGATCCACGCCATGAGCCTGCGCAAGGACGGGCCATTCATTCCCATCAACTGTGGCGCCATCCCTGAAAACCTTCTGGAGGCGGAGCTCTTCGGTCACGAGAAGGGGGCGTTCACGGGCGCCCTCAATCGAGTGCTGGGCAAGGTCGAGTACGCTCATAAGGGCACCCTTTTCCTCGATGAAATCGGTGAGTTGCCGCTCAATCTTCAGGTAAAGCTTTTACGTTTTCTGCAGGAGAAGGTTATCCAGCGGGTCGGCGGCAGGGAGGACATCGCCGTTGATGCCCGCATCGTGGCTGCCACCAATGTGGACATCGCCCGCTCCATGGCCGAGGGGACCTTCAGGGAAGACCTGTTCTACCGGATCGGGGTGGTCTCCATCACCCTGCCGCCCCTCAGAAGCCGGGGAGAGGATGTAATGCCCCTGGCAAATCTGTTCCTGAAGCGGTTTTCGGTTGATTTGCGCAAGAAGGCGAAGGGGTTCAGCTCGACCTCGCGCGAATATCTCGAAGCCTACGCCTGGCCCGGCAATGTGCGTGAGTTGGAGAACAAGGTGCAACGGGCCGTGCTCATGGCCGCATCGCCGATTATCGAGCCGGATGATCTGGGATTCACCGAACGGCCGATGCCGCGGGCTTCCGCGTCGCTGGAGGGGGTATCGCTCCGCGAGGCGCGGGATCGGGTGGAGCGTGAGATGGTGCGGGAGGCCATATCAAGGTGCAAGGGGAACATTGCCCGGGCGGCCGAGGAGTTGGGGATCAGCCGGCCCACTATCTACGACCTGATGAAAAAACACGGGGTCAGCGGATGAGGGGGGCGGGCAGGTCAGGGGTGCATTGACAGGGGCTGTTTCTTTTTGCCGCCCGCGGCCCGTGACCCGTTGCCGGTTTTACCGTTGGGTCCATGGCCGGTTTCTTTGGCTTTTTCCCGCTGAACCTCCAGGACGGCTTCAAGGGCTTCCACGACGCGAGGATCGTACACGGTCCCCGCTTTTGTTTTGATTTCCTGCAGGGCGTGCCGGACGGGCACCCGTTTGCGGTAGGGGCGGTCCGAGGTCATGGCGCAGAAGGAATCGACCACTGCCAGGACGCGCGAAATGAGAGGGATGTCGTCCCCCTGGAGCCCGTCGGGGTACCCGCTGCCGTCAAGGTGCTCGTGATGGTGGAGGATGCCGCGCTTGACCTCTTCGGAGAACTCGATGGCATTAATCAGCCCGACCGTGGTGTAGGGATGGACCTTGAGGCTGTTGCGCTCGGACGGCAGAAGCGTTTCCCGTTTGTTCAGGATGCTCTTTTCCATGACCACGAGCCCCAGGTCGTAGACCATGGAAGCATAGAGCGCCACCCTGCACATGTCCTCGCCGGCACCCAGCCGCTCCATGATCCGCACCGTCAGTTCCGGCAGGATCGAGTCCTTTTTGTGGTATTTCTTCTCTGCTGAGATCAGGTTGTCAAACGATGTCATGAAGTTGCGGAAATTGTCCTCATGGTGTTCGCCGGCATGGAGCCGTTCGATGAAGTAGGATACCCGCTCGCTCAGAAGCGAGGCAACGTCGTAGTCACGCCGGGTGAAGGGGGTTGCGGTGCGCTTGTTGTTGAGGTTGAGCACGCCGATGACCTTGCCGCCGACCCTGAGGGGGAGCGAGATAAGGGATTTGTTGTTGTACTGGGAGATGTTTCTTCTGCCGAACCGCGAATCCTTCTCGATGTCTTCGATGAAGAGCGGTTTCCCCTCCAGGGCGACCCAGCCGGCGATCCGGTCGCCCAGCCGCACCCGCGTCTGCTTGATGAGATAATCTTCAAGCCCCCGGGCACTCTTGATGACCAGGTCGCCGGAGATATCGTCGCACAGCATGATGGAACAGATATTCAGGTCGAGCACTTCGGCGATGAACTCCAGGAACATCTCAATGGTATTGTTCATGACCGCGTCGACCTTCTGCCGGGTGCTCTTGGGAATCGCCAGGTTGACGACGAGCCCCTGCTCCCGGTTCTCCGCAGTCAGCTCCCACTGGTGGAGGTCCACCACCTTGCGGGCAAGGTAGAGCTTCAGCTTTTCGTCGGGCTGCGTAGCCTGGAAGATGTGGCTCGAACTGAAGAGGAAGGGGAGAATGGCCTCGGGGATCTGACGCGGCAGTTGGATGGAAACCTCCACGCTGTCGTTTTCGCCCACCGTCACGGTCATGGTGTCGCCCCGGTCGAGGAAGTGGCAGAGCCCTTCGATGACGTTCAGGAAGAACTGGACGATCCGCACCTTGTCACCGACAATGTCCGAACTTTCCTCGTCGATTGTGATGCCGACCATGACATTCTTGCGGGCCAGGAACGTTTTGAGGTTTTTCGACCCGAGGACTTCGTTGAGAACCTCCTTGAGATTGACCACGGTCTTGGTGATGATCATGGTTTCATCTTCGAAGCGGAGGAAATCGAGCTGGTTTTCAACGATGGCGATGAGCTTGTCGGTTTCAGTGGCAATGATGTCGTAGAACTCCTGCTGCTCCAACCGGGTCAGCCGGTCCGATTGCTGGAGGTAGTAGACGGAACCCTTGATGGAATTGAGAGGGGTGCGTAACTCGTGGGACACGCGGGTGATGAACTCGGTCTTGATCACATCGCTTTCGATGAGTTTGCGGTTGATTCCCTCCTGTTCACCCGCCTTGAACCGGAGCTGGTTGACCAGCATGGCGTTTTCCAGGGCGATGGCCGCTTGGTTGGCAATGATCTTGATGAGGGAGAACTCGTCGTCGAGAAACGCCGTGCCGTCAGCCTTGTCGTTGATGTTGAGCAGCCCCAGCAGGCGATCCTTGATGACGATGGGGCACGAGATGAACGAGGGGGTCTTGTACCGGTCGCGGGTCATCCCCTGAAACCGGGGCTCCTGGTCGATGTCCGTCACCAGGACGGGCACGCGTCCCTTGGCAATAACGCCGGCGATTCCCTCCCCGAGTCGTGCCCGGTAGGTTTTCATGAGTTGGAGGTCTATGCCGCGGCCCGCGAGGATGAACAGCTCGTCCCGCTCGTTGAGAAGCAGGAGAGATCCCTTTTCCGCCTTCGTATAATTCACGGCCAGATCGAGCATCAGGTTGGCGATGGCGCTGATGTTGTCGGTCACGACGAGCGCGCTCGATATTTCCTGGATGATCGCGAACTTTTTCTCGAAGAGGCGCAGATTTTCTTCGGCGAGGGTCATTGTTGGCCGTTTCCTGATCGCGTAACGAGTGCCGGGGAGTCTACGTCATCTGGACCAGTTCCTGACAGAGGAAAAGCAACTAGAGTGCCAGAGTGTTGATTGTAAAAAAGCTAATGATTCTTGCTTGTTGGTTTGACGGCGCCCGTTGTTGTCGAATGGAGTGTCGGAAATACTTACATTAATGGGGGGTACTATACCCCGTTGAGACGGAAAAATTGACACTCTTGCTTTACGGCTTCAGCTTTCTCTCCAGCTCAAGATCAAGGGTTTTGAGCTTTTCCAGGTTGAGCCTCAGTTCCTTGTTTTCCCTGGTCAGGGACAGGTTCAGGTCGCGCAGCGTTTTGAGCTGGCGGCGCAGCTCGCCCGCTGCCTCGATGCGGACCGGAATCTCAGCGATGAAGTCGCTGAGGGGAAGGGCCTGGTGGGCCCAGGGGCTGTCGGGATAGTCCCGTTGCAGTTGGTCCAGAAGCTTTGTGGCCTTGGCGATGTCTCCGGTGCGGGGCTCGCTGGGCAGCCGCAGCAGGGCCAGGCGGAAGAGGGCCTCGTCGGTGACGCCGCGGACGGGTTTTTCGATAATGATGGCGTCGAGAAGCACGGCGGCGTTGTCGGTACGCCCCCGGGCGATGAGTTCCACCGCCAGGCTCAGCTTTTCTTCCTGGGCCGAGCGTTGCCGAATGTCCGTCACTGCTTTGCGCACGGGAGCGCAGCCGGTCGGCAGGATCAGGATCAGGACAGCCGCGAGCAGGCGAAGTTTCATCGTTTTCCTTTGCGCCGGTTGATGAGGTAGTTGCTGCCCGGCTTGCTTTTCAGCAAGTCTTTGATGTCGGCGGCCGCCTTGGCGACATCAACGGCTGAGGCGAATTTCTCGCGACTGCAGATGACCACGGCGATTGAAATGCTCATGATGGGGAAGGTACGCGGTACGCCGTAACGGTCGACCCCCTCGATGGCGCCTTTGGCCAGGTCCTCGGGGCTGTAATGCTGGCGGATGAAGTCGTCGAAGCGGGTGATGACGCGCTCGCATACCGGTCCGCCCTTGTCGGAAGCCACCACCATGACGAAGTCGTCGCCCCCCACGTGGCCCACAAAGGCATCGCCTCCCGCCACCTGCCGGACTATATCGTGGATCAACTCTGCCGTCAATTTTATCACTTCGCTTGCTTTTATATACCCGTAATGGTCGTTGAACGCCTTGAAATTGTCCAGATCGGCGTAGCAGACCGCAAAGGGTTCACCCGACTGGAGCCGACGGTTGAGGACCCGCTCGATGGCGATGTTGCCCGGCAGCCTCGTGAGAGGGCTGGCGTCGAGGCTCATCTGTTCCAGTTCCTTGAGCTTTTTCCCCATGCGGACGAAGTCGCCGGCCAGGGCGCCGATTTCGTCTCCGGCTGGCAACTGGGGATCGTAATCGAAATCCCCCTCGGCGATCCGGTGCATCCCCTTTTTGAGTTTGGTAATGGCGGTCGAGATTGAATGAACGGTCAACGAGGCCACGGTGAGGGCGAGGATGAAGCCCGAAAAGGCCAGGATCAGGGCCAGGCGTACCGTGGCCGATTCGCGCCGGTCCGCCTCGGCCAGCTTCTGGTCGAGGAGCGTGCGCCGCAGGGCCGAGATGGCGTCGATGCGGGCGGCAACTTCGTCCGAGTCCTTTCGGGCGGCCAGGGGGTCGCCGTTGCCGGTGGCGAAGATGCGTTCGGTGACCTGCCGGTACTTTTCATAGCTGGCAACCAGGTCGCGGAAGGGCTGATCGTTGCCCCGTCTTCCCAATTCGCCGAGAATTGTCATGAACTCGCTCTGGCGCTGGTTGAAAAGATCTTTGAATTCGCCACTTTTGAGGATCAGGTAGCGCCCGGCAAAGCGGTCCTGGGCGCTGAGCGACTCGCGGAGTCGATAGGTGGCGCTGATGACGAAAAGGTCGGTCCGGGCGATTTCCTTTGCAGTCCTGTTTTGGGAGTAAAGACCCAGCAAAGCGAAGACCAGTGCCGCGGTCGTGAGGAATATGACGACCGCGTAGCTGGCGATCAACTTCTGGACGATGCTGAAGCGTCGCTGGAATGTGGGCATTGAATGGCGCCTTTCCGATGAGAAAAACGGTTTATTCTAATCCAGAGGGGGTGGTAAGTCAACGACTGGCTCTCGGCAGAGGGGTCGGTCCGCGCACCGCCGTAAACCGCGTGATGGCGCGCCCTCTTTGCGGTTGCGGGGTTCCGCGTCCTGTGCTATATAAGGCTCAATTTACCCGCGCGTCTGAAGCGCGCGGAGCCCAAGCGAGGTGCACCGGCATGACCGGCCTTGATTCCATTATCGACAACGCCCTCCGGGAAGATATCCATACCGGCGACATCACGACCCTTTCCGTAGTCCCCGAGCCGCGTCCTGCCCGCGCCCGCCTGATTGCCAAGGAGCCGCTCGTCCTTGGGGGCATCGGCGTGGCGGCACGCGTTTTCCACCGTCTCGACCCGACCGTCAGGTTCGATGCCCGTTTCCCCGATGGTGCGCGAGTGGAGGCGGGTGCACTGCTCGCCGAGATGGCCGGTGATTCGGCCATGCTGCTGCAGGGTGAGCGGGTGGCGCTCAATCTTCTTCAGCGCATGTGCGGCATTGCAACGCTCACCGCCCGCTACGTGGAGGCGGTGGCCGGAACCGGAGCCCGCATTGTGGACACCCGCAAAACCATGCCGGGCCTTCGCATCCTGGACAAGTACGCGGTGCGGTTGGGCGGGGGCATCAATCACCGGACCGGCCTGTACGACGGCGTTCTCATCAAGGAAAACCACATTGCCGCTGCCGGCGGGATTGCCGAGGCGATTCGCCGGGCCCGGGCCTACATTCCCCACACCATGAAGATCGAAGTGGAGACCGAATGCCTTGAAGAGGTTGCCGAGGCCCTGGGGGCCGGGGCTGACATCATCATGCTGGACAACATGGACCTGGCTGCCATGCGCAGGGCGGTTGCCCTCATCGCGGGCCGGGCTCTGGTGGAGGCATCGGGGGGGGTGAACCTGGAAACGGTGCGGGGAATCGCCGAAACCGGGGTCGATATCATTTCCGTGGGCGCATTGACTCACTCGGCCCGAGCCATGGACATCTCCATGCTGTTGGAGGCCGAGTGAGCGGGGAGCGCCCACGCCCCGCAGAGGCGGCCGACCGGGACATGGACCGGAAGATCCTGGAGCTGTTCCGGAGCCGTTCGGGCGGGTTCGTCTCCGGGGAGGTCCTGAGCACTCTGCTGGGTGTTTCGCGGACGGCGGTCTGGAAGCATATCAAGAATCTCAAAAATCTGGGCTATCGCATCGAGTCGGTTCCCTCACGCGGCTACCGTCTCGTGGCCTCTCCCGATATCCTTACCCCGGCCGAAATCTCCGCCGGGCTCGCGGTTCGCCGGATCGGCACCCATGTGGTCTGTTTCCGGGAAACGGGGTCCACCAATACGGTGGCCTCGCAACTGGCCGCCGAAGGCGCTGCCGAGGGGACCGTGGTGCTGGCGGACGCCCAGACCGGCGGCAAGGGACGACTGGGCAGGCGCTGGGAATCTCCGCCGGGGGTAAACGTCTACTGCTCGGTCATCCTCCGTCCTCCCATCTCGCCGCTTCATTCACCGCAACTCACCCTTCTGTCGGCCGGGGCCACGGCCGAGGCCATCGAGCGCACCTCGGGGCTTGTGCCCGCCATCAAGTGGCCCAACGATATCCTGGCGAACGGCTTCAAGGTGGCGGGAATGCTCAGTGAGTTGAGCGCCGAGACGGAGCGGGTGGAGTACCTCGTTCTGGGGATCGGTGTCAACATCAACATGGAGCGGGATCAGTTCCCCGACGGTCTTCGCTACCCGGCCAGTTCCCTGGCCCTGGAGGCGGGGCGGACCGTGGAGCGCATTCCGTTTGTCAGGTCGCTGCTGGAGTCACTGGATCGCCTGTACGATGAGTATCTGCTGAAGGGGTTTCCTCCCGTGCGCGATGCCTGGCTGGCCCGCAGCGCCGTCATGGGGCGGCGGGTGACGGTGGATGGCGGTGCCGGCATCCTCGCCGGTACGGTTGAAGGGATAGACGAGATCGGCGCCTTGCTGGTAAGGACCGCCGGAGGCTCACTGGAGCGGGTGCTGGCGGGGGATGTTTCGCTCGAAGGGTGAGGGTGCGGCGGTAACGCCGTATTCCCGGAGGACGTCTCACAGTGTGGAGGACGTAGTGCTTCTTGTCATAGACGTGGGGAATACCAACATCGTGCTCGGCATCTACGACGGCGAGCGTCTGGTACGGGACTGGCGTCTCTCGACCGACAAGGCCCGTACCGCAGACGAGTACGGTATTCTCATAAATGAGTTGTTCCGGTTGGCCGGTCTCGGGCTCGATCAGATCCGCGCCGTGATCATTTCCTCGGTGGTGCCGCCCCTCACCGGCGTGCTGGAGCGCCTTTCCCTGGGGTATTTCGGGATGCGCCCCCTGGTGGTGGGCCCGGGCATCAGGACCGGCATGCCGATCCAGTACGACAACCCCCGCGAGGTGGGGGCCGACCGGATCGTGAACGCGGTGGCGGGGTACGAGAAATACCGCACCTCTCTCATTATCGTCGATTTCGGCACCGCTACTACGTTCGACTACGTGAACCGCAAGGGAGAGTACTGCGGGGGGGCCATCGCGCCGGGACTCGTCATTTCCACCGAGGCCCTGTTCCAGCGGGCCAGCAAGCTGCCCCGGGTTGATATCGTGCGTCCGCCTGTCATCATTGCCAGGAACACGGTCAATTCGATGCAGGCGGGAATTTACTATGGCTACGTGGGACTCGTGGATGAGATCGTCACCCGGATGAAGGCCGAGAGCAAGGATGCGCCCCGGGTCGTCGCCACCGGGGGGCTGGCGTCGCTCTTGGCTCCCGAGTCCAAGACCATCGATGCTGTTGAGGAATATCTGACACTGGAGGGATTGCGCATACTGTACGAACGAAACAGGGAGTGAGACAGCGGATAATTGCAGCGGATGTGAAGTGCCCACTGTGGGAATCACGGGTCGGCGTCGACCCCTACCTTACACGTCACGGGAGGATGTATGGGCAAGTATGATACCGCGAAGCTGAGAAACCTTGGAATTGTGGCCCACGGGGGCGCCGGCAAGACCTCGCTTGCCGAGGCCATCCTGTACACGGCCGGGATGATCGACCGCCTCGGCCGGGTGGACGACGGCACCTCCACCATGGATTTCGAGCCCGAGGAAATCAAGCGCAAGATCACGATTTCGTCCTCCCTGGACCACTGCGAGTGGAACGGTCATTCACTGCATATCGTCGACACCCCCGGCTACGGCAACTTCATCGCCGATACCCGGGCCTGCATGCGTGCCCTGGGTGGCTGCGTCGTCATCCTCTCCGCCATCTCGGGGGTCAAGGTACAGACCGAGGAGGTCTGGGAGTGGGCCAACGAGTTCGAGCTGCCGCGCATCGCCTTCGTGAACAAGATGGACCGGGAATATGCCAATTTCCTGCGGGCCATCGACGACATGGAGAAATCGCTCAAGGCCCGTGGGGTTGCCGTCCAGATGCCGCTTGGCGCGGCCGAGACCTTCGAGGGGGTCATCGACCTGATCACCATGAAGGCGTATCGTTACGCCAAAGACACCTCCGGCACCTTCACGGAAGAAGACATTCCCGCCGAGTACCGTGACGAGGCCCAGCGGCTCCGCGAACATCTGGTTGAAACCGTGGCCGAGGCCTATGACGGCCTCACTGAGAAGTACCTGGAAACGGGCGAGCTGACCGAGGAGGAGATCCTGGACGGCCTGCGGGTGGGAACCCTGCGGTACACCTTCACGCCGGTCTTCTGCGGTTCGGCCACCATGAACATCGGGGTGCGCCATCTGCTGGACTATATCTGCGCCTGCCTGCCATCCCCCCTGGACCGTGGAGCCGTTGCCGGCACCAACCCCAAGAACGGCGAACCGACCGAGCGGCGACCGGAGGAGAGTGAGCCCTTCTCGGCCCTGGTCTTCAAGACCACCTCCGATCCCTACACCGGCAAGATATCCATCTTTCGGGTCTATTCCGGCACCCTCAACTCAGACTCCACCATCTACAATCCGGTCCGCGAATGCGAGGAGCGGATCGGCCAGATCTATGAGCTGGAGGGCAAAAAGCAGAAGCCGATCAAGCAGGCCGTTGCCGGCGACATCGTTGCGGTGGCCAAGCTCAAGGAAACCCTCACGGGCGACACCCTCTGCGACAAGGATCACCCCATCGTCTACGAGCCGGCAAAACCGCTCCAGCCGGTAATTTCCTACGCGGTCCAGCCCAAGACCAAGAATGACGAGGACAAGATCCACGGCGCGCTCCAGCGGCTCATGGAAGAGGACCAGACCATCCAGGTCCGCCGCGACGAGAAGACCCGCGAGCTGATCCTTTCCGGCATGGGGCAGGTTCACCTGGAAGTGACCATCGAGAAGCTCAAGCGGAAGTTCAACGTTGACGTGGAAATGAAGACCCAGAAGGTTCCCTACCTGGAAACCTTCAAAGCCCAGGTCAAGGCCCAGGGCAAGTATAAGAAACAGTCCGGCGGCCGGGGTCAGTACGGCGACTGCTGGGTGGAATTCTCGCCGCTCGGCCGGGGAGATGGGTTCCAGTTCGAAGACAAGATCGTGGGCGGCGTCATCCCCCGCCAGTATATTCCGGCCGTGGAAAAAGGGATATTCGAGGCCTCCCAGGACGGCTTCCTGGCCGGCTACCCCCTGGTGGACTTCAAGGCGGCGGTCTATGACGGCTCTTTCCATACGGTGGACTCATCGGAAATGGCATTCAAGGTGGCCGGCTCCCTGGCGTTCAAGAAGGCCATGGAGACGGCCAAGGTGGTACTGCTGGAGCCAATGATGAACATGAAGGTCACCGTGCCCGAAGAGACCATGGGCGACGTCATCGGTGATCTGAACTCCCGGCGGGGCAAGGTGGTGGGTGTTGAGCCCAAGGCCAATTCCCAGATCATCCGTGCCGTGGTCCCCATGTCCGAGGTGCTGGCCTATGCCAACGATCTCAAGTCCATGACGAGCGACCGGGGGCTGTTCACCATGGAGTTCTCCCACTACGAGGAAGTGCCGACGCATCTGGCCCAGAAGGTCGTTGCCGAGGCCCAGAAGGCGGAAGGCAAGAATAACCATTAAGCTGCTGCGGTCACGGGCGGCGGAGCGTACGGCACGCTGCTCCGCCGCCCTGCGCACGGCAGCGGTTTCCGGAGGAGGTAACGAGCGTTATGAACATCGAATTCGATCAGGAGCCCGCGGGCCGGGAGCCTGAAAACAAAGGGGGCAACACACGGGTACTCCTGCTCGTTCTCCTGCTGCTCGTGGCGGTATTCGGGTACCTCTACTATTTCACCGGTTTCATCAAGCCCCGTGAAGAAGCGAAGGCTCCCGCACCGGTTCAGCCGGTTCAGGTCAAGCAGCCCATCCCTCCGCGGCCCGAGGGGCAGCCTGCCGGTGAAGGTGCCAAGGACGCGGCGACAAACGAGCTTGCCGCTGCCCCGAAAGCCGAACCCGCCAAACCCGAGCCTGCCAAGCCGGAGGCCGGGAAAGCCGAGGCTCAGAAAGAGCCGGCCCCGAAGGCCGCGCCGCCCAGGGATGCTGTAAAAAAGCCCGAACCCGCATCTGCCAAGGCCGCGAAGCCGGTTCACGCGCCCCAGGCAGTGGCCAAGGCCGCTCCGGCTAAACCCGCACCGGCGCCTGCCGCAGTGGGCAAGGCCAAGGCGGAAGCCGCAAAGAAAGCCGCGCCAGCCGCAAAGCCGGCTGCCGACAAGGGGGCAAAGCCCGAAGCCGCTGTTGCCGCAAAGGCGGATGGTGGTGCTTCCGGCAAGAAAAAGCCTTTAACAGCCGAACCGGTCGCAGCAGCCGCCAAGATCGGCGACACAAAAGGGACTGCTGCGACAGCCAGGAAGGAGAAGCCCACGGCCGCCGCTGTGGCGAAAAGCGCAGCCACCGGCGCGAAAGTACCTGCCACGGGGCCGTACACCCTCAGAATCGGCGAATATGTTGTTCCCTCCGCCATGGACAAGGATAAGGACCGGGTCCGGAACGCCGGGCTCGCACCGGTTGTGAAGGAAGGGAACAAAAAGAAGGAACCGATGGTCCGCCTGTTGCTGACCGAGGCCGCTGATCAGGAAGGCGCCCGCCGGGAGCTTGCCCGCCTCAAGGATGCCACGGTGGAAGGGTTTATTCTGAACGAAGGCGGTATCTATCGGGTCTATGCCGGATCCTATTTCGTTGCCGAGCGGGCCCACCGCGAACAGGCCCGGCTGGCTTCCCTGGGGATAAAGGTGGCCCTGCGCAAGGCGTCGGTATCCGTGCCCACCCTTGTGCTGACCGCCGGCACGTTCGAGACGAAGGACGAGGCACTCAAGGCCGCGGCAATGCTCAGGAAGGCCGGGCTCAAGCCTGTCCTTACCGGGGCCGGCAAGTAGCGGGAGGAACGTCCTGGCAGTTACCCTGAGAATATCATCCGCTGCAGCGGCACTTCTGCGCAAGGATACACCCCGGGAGGAGAAACTGAGGGTCACCGCCGGAGCGCATGCGCTTCCCGCTGCCGAGGAGGTGACGGTCCTGTTTTTTCTTGCCCTGGATGCAGATACGGCGGTCCACGGGAGCGCGAGAAAACGGTTGAGAGACATGCCGTTGGCCGTCCTGGCCGGTGCAGTGGCGTGCCGTACCCTTCACCCCCGCGTTCTGGATGCCCTTGCGCGTCTCCACTACCGGCACGGGGAACTGGCCGCCCACATCGCCGTTCACCCCAATTGCGACGATGGTACCCGTGCCTTTCTGGCCGAACGGGGGATTGCCGCGGCAACGGGAACGGCGGCAGTGCACCCTGTGCACGCTGCAGAGCACCCGCCGCAGGATGAATCGGCCCTCGAAGAGGATGATGAACCGGTGGACGAGGAGAGTGAGCAGTTCAAGAGCAAATATCAGCTCGCCAAGGTGATGGGGGTTGCCGAGAAGATCAAGATAGGCCAGACCGGCGACAAGGAATGGCGGATGATTCTCATCAAGGACTCCAACAAGCTCGTGTCGGGGACGGTTATCAGAAACCCGCGCATTACCGAGTCGGAAGTCCTTGCCATTGTCAAGTCATCGATCCAGAACGATGAGATTCTCAGGGTCGTCTGCGCCAGCAAGGAATGGCTCAAGAATTACCAGATCCGCAAGGCACTGGTCGAGAATCCCAAGACCCCGATCCATTCAGCGCTTCGCCTGCTGACGACCCTGACCGAGAAGGACCTGGCCCATCTGGCCAAGAGCAAGAACATCCAGACGGTTCTCTCGACCCAGGCGAGGAAGCTGCTCATTGCAAAAAAAGAGAAGCGGTAGCGGGGGCAACTGCGCCTTGACGCACCATCTTTCCGGAGATTCCCATGGCCCTGCTCAACAGCGCGAAACGCGAGATCAACGCCAAGATCGTCTTCTTCGGCGCACCCCTTTCCGGTAAAGCCACGCTGCTTCGCCATATCCACGGCAAGCTGAAGCAGGAGCACCGGGGGCCCCTCAAAACCGTGGGGGGGCACCGGGATCGCCTCTTCTTTTTTGATGTGATGCCGCCGGAACTGGGCGAGGTGAACGGCAGCCGGGTCCGTTTTCATCTCTACACGGTGCAGGGCGAGGTTGCCGATCTCGCCACCTGGAAAATGGTGCTCAAGGGTGCGGATGGGGTGGTGTTCGTCGCGGACGCCTCTCCCGGCGGTTTTGCCGGCACCCGGCGGAGTCTTGAGGATTTGAGGGAGATTTTCCGCGGGTACGGCCAGGACCTTTCGACGCTGCCATTTGAGATGGTGTGCAACAAGAGCGACCTGCCGGATGCCGTTTCCGCCGACGACCTGCGCTGCGAGCTGGGAGTCGATGCGGTTGCGCTCCCCTGCTCTGCTGTCACGGGGGAAGGCATCCTGTCCGCCTTGTCGCGCGTGGTCTCGTCGGTGATCCGGAACCTGCGGGCCCGGCAGGCGTCTGACGGCGAAGGGGTGGAGGGCTTCACTGCGGACGTGGGGGAACCTCCTGGCGATGGGGTCGCCCGGCAGTCGGAGCGCGGGGATACAGCATCGTCCGCCGTCGGCGGCCAGCCTGTGTCCCCTGAGGTTCCGGTCATCGGCGGGGGAGAGCCCGAGTTGCACCTGGTCGGCACCCCGACCGTCAGTGACGGGGGCTGCCGCATGACTCTCGCGGTTCGGGCCGGTGGCCGCGAGTCCCGCTACACCCTGACCGTTGCGCTCGCGCCGGAGCCAGCCGCCGGCTGACACCACCCGCCGTCGGACCACGTGCCGACGCCTGTGAGGAACCATGGATTTCACGTTGGAGATGATAGGGAGACTTGTTCTCGCGTCCGTCCTTGGCGCCCTCATTGGTTTGGAGCGCGAACTCCACGGCCGGCCCGCCGGTTTCAGAACCCACCTGCTCGTTTCCCTCGGAGCTTGTCTCTTTGTTGCCACTTCCATCGAGTTCCATCGCCTCTATGCCAACACGAGCGGCATAGGCCCCATAGGCGTCGACCCCGGCCGTGTGGCGGCCCAGGTGGTGACCGGCATCGGCTTTCTGGGAGCCGGGGCCATAATCCGTGAAGGGACCTCCATCCGAGGGCTTACCACTGCTGCCTGCCTCTGGGTCGCCGCTGCCATCGGATTGTCCTGCGGCATCGGCCTGTTCGCCATCCCGCTGTTCGTGACTGCCATCTCGCTGGCGGCTCTCCTTCTGCTCAAAAGGGTCGAGGGACTGCTTTCCCGGGATATGTACACGTCCGTCAAGGTCTGGAGCGACGACCTGGAAGGACAGTTGGAACGTATCGAACATATCTTGCAAGAGTGTCGCCTCCAGGTGCTTACGATGAGTGTGGAACGGGATGTGACTGCCGCGAGTCTCCGGATCTCCTACCAGGTCAAAGCCACTTCCCGCAGTCCCGCATGCGGCATCATGGATGCAGTGGCGTCCGTGTCCGGCGTTAAACGGGTCAGGATCGTCTGATTTCCCGGGTCGGCGTCGCAAGCGGGTTATCGCCCGCTCGTGTCTTTCGGTGCGTTTTAGCGTTCTGTTATGAGTATGTTTAAAAGATGTAATAACAATGCATTTGAGACCGCAGTGCGCAGGCGCGGCACTATGGGGAAGGGCCTATGACAAGGGGGATATCCCTGTCCCTTGACCGCAGGCTCACCCTGGTCACCATGGCCACCTGCGTGACAGTGCTGATCCTGGCGTTTGCCGGATTCGTGGCGCGGGACCTGACAATGGAGCCCGCAGAACTCCGGAAACGGCTGGAGATCATTGCAGAGGTCGTTGGCGATAAAAGCGCGGCCAGCATCGTGTTTAACGATGTCCGCACCGTATCGGAGATGCTGGATGTCCTCAAGGCGGACCCGCACATCATCGTGGGGCGTATCTACCTCAAGGATGGTTCGATCTTTGCGCATTACCGGCGGAAGGGGTCACTGGCATCGCCCGCCTCAGACTCGTCGGCAGATGATGTGACCACCTGGATCGAGTATCGGCAACAGATGGTGGAAAAGGTGGGAGATCCCCTCCCCAGTCACCGCTGGCATGGCGATCACCTCGACGTGTTCAGGCCGGTAACGTTAGACGGTGAAGTCATCGGCACCGTCTATCTGCGGGCCGATCATCGGGAGATCCGTTCGCGTTTGCGCTGGTATGCGCTGAGCGGAGGGGCGTTGCTGATTATGCTCTCCGCCTTTGCCTACGTTCTTTCGTCAAAGCTGCAGCGACGGGTTTCTGCGCCTATTACCGAGCTGCTTGAGGTTACGCGGCGCGTTTCTGAAGAGCACAACTACTCGGTACGGGCCGCGGGGGGGGGCGTCGACGAGATCGGCGAACTCGTGTCGGGCTTTAACAGGATGCTTCAGATCATCGAAGAGAGCGACGCGAGTCTGAAGCGGAATCGCGAAGACCTGGAGGCGGAAGTCACCCGCCGCACCGAGGATCTGTCGCGGACCAACGAGGAACTGGGACGGGCTGTTGCCGACCTGAGCAAGGCAAAAGAGGCCGCTGATTCCGCCAGCCAGTCGAAATCACGGTTTCTGGCCAACGTGAGTCACGAAATCCGTACGCCCATGAACGGCGTTCTCGGCATGGTCAGCCTCCTTCTCGAAACCGACCTTCAACACAAGCAGCGCGAGTATGCGGAGATCATCCGATCATCCGGCGAACTGCTCATGCAGGTCATTAATGATCTGCTCGATTTTTCCCGTATTGAGTCGGGAAAGCTGAAGATGGAACAACTGCCCTTTGCGGCCCGCCGTGTCTTTGAAGAAATGGCCACCATCTATGGTGAGCGGGCTCGCCAGAAGGGGGTCTTCCTGGAATACGCCATGGAAGGGGAGGTGCCCGACCGGCTTATGGGTGACCGTCACAGGCTCCGCCAGGTGTTGGGGAATCTTCTCGACAATGCCGTGAAATTCACCCTCAAGGGGACCATCACCCTGACTGTTCGCGGGAGCGTGGAGGGGGGGATCTGCCGACTCAATTGCATCATAAGCGATACGGGGATCGGCATTCCCCAGGATATGCTGCCCCGTCTGTTCCACCCGTTCACCCAGGCCGATGACTCCAATACCCGCCGATTCGGGGGAACCGGGCTGGGGCTCGCCATTGTCCGCCACCTGGTGGAGCTCATGGGGGGTACGGCCAGTTGCGACAGTGAGCCGGGGTGCGGGTCGATCTTCCGGTTTACGGTCACCCTGCCGCTGGTGCCGGATACGGGTGAGCCGGAGCCGGAACCGTCCCCTGAAGCAGTCGGGTCTTTCCCGTTCCGCCTGCTGCTGGCAGAGGATAACGCCGTCAACCGAACGGTACTGCAGGAGATGCTCCGGAGCCTCGGCGCGGATGTCGTGGTGGTCCCGGACGGTGCCGACGCAGTGGCTGCCATCTCGGCGGATCGGTTCGACATGGTGTTCATGGATTGCCAGATGGCAGGCATGGACGGGATTGTCGCCACCACCGAAATCCGCCGCATGGAGCGCGCCGGACAGCTCGCAGGCCGAACTCACATCATCGCCCTCACCGGAAGGGTAGAGGCTGGGGACCGGGAGGCCTGTCTGGTGGCGGGAATGGATGATTACCTCATCAAGCCGGTTCTGCGCCATGACCTGGTGACGGTTCTTAGGCGCTGGCTGAGCACGCCTGACGGAGCGGCGCCGTTCACAACATGCGCTGGCACGGATGGAGAGGGGAGCGGGGAGGCGGAAGGCATCCTCGACCGTCACATTCTGGATGGCATTCGTGCCCTGGAGGCGGGCGGATCCGAGGGGCTCCTCGACCGTGTCATTGATATCTTCATTTCCGATTCACCGCGGCACCTGCGTGACATGAGGGAGGCACTGGCACGGGAGAACCTGCCTGCTGCGCGTCGGGCCGCCCACACCCTCAAATCGGGATGCCTCAATCTGGGAGCCGTTGCCCTCGCAGCCCTGTGCGGGGAGATGGAACGACCCGGCGAAGGGGAAGACGCCCTGCCGTTGCGGCTGCTTTCACGCATGGAGTCGGAATTCATCAGGGTGTGTGCCGCGCTGGAGCATGAGCGCACCGGAGCGTGAGATGAGAAAAGAGGGCAAGGACGGGGCCTCAACCACCGTAATGATCATTGACGACGATGAGCTGGTGCGCGTCCTTGCCCGGCGCGCCGTGGAGCAGGGGGGCTTCGCGGTGGTCGAGGCCGGCGACGGCGCTACCGCCATTGAGATGTTCAGCCGGCTTGTCCCCGACATCGTTCTGCTCGACGTGGTGATGCCCGGCATGGGCGGGTTTGACGTCTGCCGGCGTATTCGCCGTCTGCCGGGAGGAGACCGCGCTCAGATCGTCGTCATGACGAGTCTCGATGATACCGGTGCCATTGATGAAGCCTACGAGGCAGGGGCCTCGGACTTCCTGGCCAAGCCGATCGACTGGGTTCTGCTGCCCCGTCGTATCCGTTATCTGCTGCGCGCCAAGCTCGCTTTCGATGAGCTTCACAAGAGCAGGACCATGCTGTACAACGCTCAACGCATTGCCCGCCTGGGAAACTGGGAGTTCGACCTGGAGACCAACGTCTTTACCTGCTCCGAGGAGTCGTGCCGCATTTTCGGCATCAGGGACCATCGGCAGGGGAAGAGTCACCGGGCCCTGATGCGCCGGGTGCATCCCGAAGACCGGGTAACGGTCAAGAAGGCCATCTTTCAGGCGTTCCGGACCGGTATCGGCTACTGCATGGATCACCGGATCGTTCTCGATGATGGTGTTGAGCGGATCGTCAGCCAGCATGCCGAGCTTCTGTCCGCAGATGACGGGCGGACGTCAAGGCTGGTGGGAACGGTCCACGACATAACCGACCGCACCCTTGCCGAAGAGCGGATTCGCTACCTTGCCCATCACGATACCCTGACGGCACTGCCCAACCGGTTCCAGTTCGAGGAGCGGATGGAGCAGGCCCTGGCCTTTGCCCAGCGCAACGGCTTCATGATGGCAGTCCTGTTCCTGGATCTCGACCACTTCAAAAAGGTTAACGATACCCTGGGGCACCATGCGGGCGACCGGCTGCTTCAGGAGGCGGCCGGCCGGCTGATGAAATGCCTGCGGCGCAGCGATACGCTCACCCATGCCTCCCACGAGGATGCGAGCCCCTTCATCTCCCGCATGGGCGGGGACGAGTTCACCATTCTGCTGACCGATCTGGCCCATCCCCAGGATGCCGCCAGGGTTTCGCAACGCATCATCACCGCCCTGTCGAAACGTTACGTTATCGGCGGCCACGAGGTCTTCGTGGGGGCAAGCATCGGCATCAGCCTCTTTCCAGCCGATGGCGAAGACTGCGACCAGCTTCTGCGCAATGCGGACACGGCCATGTATCACGCCAAAGAACTGGGCCGCAATACCTATCAGTACTATTCGGGCTCCATGAACGCCATGGCGCTCGAGCGGCTGACCCTGGAAAACAGCCTGCGTTGGGCGCTCAAACGGAATGAATTCCGCCTCTGCTACCAACCTCAGTTGGATGCTGCCACGGGACGCGTGGTGGGGATGGAGGCCCTGTTGAGCTGGCACCGGCCGGGTTGCGACGTGGTCCCGCCGGACGACTTCATCCCCTTGGCCGAGGAAACCGGCCTGATCGCATCGATTGGCGAGTGGGTTCTCTGGAACGCCTGTGCCCAGGCGGTTACCTGGCTCCATGAGGGGCTCCCGCCGGTACGGGTGGCGGTTAATCTTTCCAGCCTCCAGTTCCGGTCGCGCCGCCTGGCCGAGTTGGTGAGGAAGGTGCTGCGCGCCACCGGGCTGCCTCCGTCGCATCTGGAGCTGGAAATCACCGAGGGGGTCTTCATGTCCAACGAAGAGGATGCGGCAGCGGTCATTCGCGATCTGAAGAAGATGGGGGTCCGTTTTTCCGTCGACGATTTCGGCACCGGCTACTCGTCCCTCAGCAGGCTGTCGCGCTTTCCGCTCGATGCTCTCAAGATCGACCGCTCCTTTGTCCGGGACATTTCCGCCGATCCGGCCGCGGCGGGCTTGACGGCCGCCATCATTGCCATGGCCCGCAACCTTGGTCTGAACGTTATTGCCGAAGGGGTCGAAACCCTTGAGCAGTTCGCCTTTCTCCGGGCAAACGGCTGTGCCGAGGTCCAGGGGTTCCTCTTCAGCCAGCCGCTTACCCCTGACGCGGCCGCAGCGTTCCTACGCGCACGGTCGCACTGAGAGGCACCGCTACTCTTTCGCCGCGAATCTCCCCATCCGCGGGATGAACATCGGAACTTGGCGCCGGTAGCTGCGATAGGCGTCACCGAATTCCCTTTCGAGCCTCCGTTCCTCCACCACGGCCCCCACCACGAAATATCCCCCTGCCATAAGGGTAAACAAGAGCCATTTCACGGTCATGAGCGGGTTGAAGAGGCAAAAGACCATGGATAGCCCGTAGAGCGGGTGGCGGACTGTGCCGTAGCATCCCGTGGTGACCAACTCGTGTGCGGCAATCTCCCGCCTCAGGTGCGGGATGCCGAGGAAATCCGCCATGCCGGTCCGGGAGACGCAGCGTATCATCTGCAGCAGGGCGAAGGCCTGCACCGCATGGAAAGCCAGGCTTCCCGCACCGGGCACCAGATAGATAACCGGTGACAGGGGCCATGCAGCCATAACCCACCCGAAGGTGACCAGTGCGGCAAGATTGTAGGCTGCCCGATAGAAGCGGAATCCCCTCGGAAACACGTTGCCGATGCGCTGCTGAACGCCTGGCAGGGCCGCAACCGAGTGAAGCATGGCGAACAGAAGGAACCGGATGACGAGATCAAAGGCGCCGTTCACGACACACCTCGTCCGCACGCCGGCGTATAGACTTTAACATGCTGTAATTGCTGGTCAAAATAACTCCTTGTATACACCAATTCCTCATGCTAGGATTAGTCACTTTCCCCAGAACAGGAGGGCACATGGCAGTAATTACGATCTCCAGAGAGATGGGTACGGGAGCTTACCAGATTGCCCGCGAGGTGGCCAAGCGCCTCAAACATACCCTTGTCGACGGCAATAAGATCGCGGAGCTTGCACCCCGTTACGGCCTTGACAAGGAGCTCCTCAAGCGGGTGGACGAGAAGCCGCCGGTCTATATCACTACCGAGGACCGGATGCATGCCGCACATCTCAACACCATCGAAATCGTAATTCTCGACTGTGTCAAACAGGGAAACGTGATCCTGTACGGCCGCGGCGCCCAGGACCTGCTCTCCGACGTGGAGAATATTCTCAGAATCCGCTTCATCGCCCCCTTTGAACACCGGGTTGAAAGCTTTTCCGAGCGCGAATGGATCGATCCTGATCTGGCGCGGGAACTGATCCGCAAGAGCGATCACCAGCGGGGCGGCTTCATTCATTTTTATTTCAACCGCAACTGGAACGATTCGCTCGGCTACGACCTGACGTTTAACACCGAGCGCATGAGCCAGACTGCGATCATCGAAAGCATCATCGCGGCGGCGAAGGACCCCCGGCTCAAGGAGGGGGAGGAGCGTCTGAAGCAGGTGATCGATGAAACCATTCTTGCCAAGAGAGTGGAAACGGCCTTTCTCAAGTCTGCCGACATCGAGTACATCCATTTCAGGATCAGCGTGTCCGGCACGGTAGTGAACTTCTCCGGTCACGTGCATTCCGAGGCGGAAAAACGGGAGGCGATCCGCCTCGCCACCGCCGTCGAAGGTGTCGAGAGGGTCGAGGGGGATTTGCAGGTCCTGAACTACAAGTCCCACAAGGGATAGCCGAAGGCTCCGCACTCTCTGCCCCTCATGCATCAGACGCATTCCGGCGTGCCGGCGGTTGCTTTCCGTCCGGCGCGCCGTTTGTTTTACGGAGCGGATACCTGTACGACCGAGCTGGTTTCGCCACCGGGATTGATGACCTGCAACCGTAGATCCTTGTCGGTCGGATCGACCGGATACCGCTGGTAGACCAGTCTCGAACAGTCCACGTAGATCAGCATGTCTCGTTCCCCTGTTGCCCCTGCCCTGAGGCGTTTGCCCCCCCCCGCGTTAAGCCCCAGTTGCAGGCCGCTCTCCTCGATTGACAGCGTTGCCCCTGGCTGGAAGTTCCTGCCCTCGATCACCAGGTTGTAGTAATTCACCGAGCTCT